>NZ_BAAGTR010000010.1:0-126160 GCF_054781815.1 Lysobacter humi (ex Lee et al. 2017)
TGCGCGGCGGCGCGGCGGCGCCCGGCGCCGGCGTCGCCGGCACGGGCGCCGCGGCCGCGAGCTGCGCCGGATCCACCGCGCCCGTCGTCGCGACGTCGATCGGCGCGTCGGCCGGAAACGGCTTCATCTCGTAGATGTCGAAGCCGAGCTCGCGCAGGTAGCGGCGCTTGTACTTGTAGGACAGCGCGTAGGCGATGAAGGCGTCGGTCGACGCGAGGCTGTTCGTCGAGACGATCACCCGCGGCGGATCGGCGCGGCGGTGCAACGTCTTGAACAGCGTCGCGGCGGGCTTGGATAGCACCAGGTAGGGCGTCTGCAGCATCACCCGGTCCTTCGCGCCGAGGATCAGCTCCTGCAGCGTGCGCGTCGCCGGCGACGTGCCCTCGCCGCCTTCGGCGTGCTTGCCCGGCGGATCGGCGACGTAGTCCACCGCGCCGACCGCCAGCACGCCCGGCACCAGGCGCTCGCGCACCAGCGCGGGATCGTCGGCGAGCTCGCGCGCGGCCCGCACGCGTGCGGGTTGCTCGAACGCCGCCGGCGGCAGCGCCGGCACGCCGTCCTCGAGCAGCAACCGGCCGACGTCGGCGAGGCGCTGCACCGGGATCGCGCGGTAGTCGCCCCAGTAGCGCTCGAACGAGACCGCCATCTCTCGCGCGCTCGGCCCGGCGATGAGCAGGTCGCGGTCGCGGAAGTTGTATTCGTCGTCCCAGTCGTAATAGTCGTCCTGGTAGTTGCGCCCGCCGGTGATGCCGACCGCGCCGTCGACGAGCAGCAGCTTGGTGTGCATGCGCTGGTTGAGCGCGCGCCAGCAGCACAGGCCGGCGGCGACGTACTGCGGATAGCTGATCTTCGCGCGGCCGAGCACCGGGTTGTAGATGCGCACCTCGAAGCGGTCGTGCAGGCCGGCGAGCGCGGCGAGCGTCTCCACGCGGCGCAGGGCGGAGAGCTGGTCCATCAGCACGCGCACGCGCACGCCGCGGCGCGCGGCGGCGATGAGTTCGTCGAGCACGAAACGCCCGGCATCGTCCTCGTCGAAGATGTAGGTCTGCAGGTCGATCGAGGTGGTCGCGCTGCGGATGAGGTCGACGCGCGCGAGCAGCGCATCGCTGCCGCGGTCGAGCAGCAATGCGTAGTGGCGCGGCGATTCGGGCGTGGATTCGACGAAGGCACGGCCGGCGAGCTCGTGCAGCGCGGAGGCACGCGCGCAGGCGTCGGCACGGTCGCAGTCGACCTGGGCCGGGCGCGCGGCCTGCACCACCTGCTCCACGCGCTGCACCTCGACCGGGCTCAGCCCGGCGCAACCGGCGAGCAGGGCGAGCAGCACCGGCGCGAGCAGCGCAAGCAGGCGGCGGTAGCGGTCAGGACTCTTCGAAGCGGACATGGAGGCGGAAACGCACGCGGTCGGCCAGCGCCCAGCGCCAGCCGTGGAGGCCGTAATGATCGCGGCTCACGCGGCCCTGCGCGAGCACCGGGCAGTCGTGGCCGGGGCGCGCGCACGGGGTGGCGGTGAGGGTGAAGGCCTCGCGGCGCTCGACGCCGCGCAGGCGCAGGCGCCCGTGCAGCACGCCGCCGCGCTGCGCGAGGTCGGCCGGATACGGCTCGGAGACGAACTCCACCCACGGGTGCCGCGCGGCATCGAACATCGCCGGGCCGCGCGCGAGATCGGTGTAGCGGCGCGGGCCGTCCACCGCGACATCGGACGCGGCGAGACGGAAGCGCACCTGGCGTCGACCGTCCGGCAACGTGTCGACGCGGCCTTCGAAGCGCGGGAACCGCCCGCGGACCAGCGCGCCCACGCGGGTGCGCACGTCGAATTCGACGCGCGAGCGGGCGGGATCGATCGACTGCGCGGCCGCCGGCGCGGCGACCAGGGCGGCGAGCAGGAAAAGCGAGGCGGCGATGCGCCTCACGGCCACCAGAAACGCGTGAGCGCCGCCACACCCGGCTCGAGCGGGGCGCCGGCAGGCATCGTCAGCACCGCAACGCCGGCCGGCGGCATGCCGCGGTAGTCGCCGGACTGCCCGCTGTTCATCAGCGCGGCGAGCTGTTCCAGACCCGGGTTGTGGCCGACGATCATCACCCGCCCGATCTCGCGGTAGCGATCGGCGAGCTCGATCAGCGCGCCCGGCGTGGCCTCGTAGATCGTGTCCTCTACGCAATGCTCGACGTAGCCCGTCGCGCGCACCACCGCCTCGAGCGTTTCCCGTGCGCGCCGCGCGGGCGAGCAGAGCACGCAGTCGGGCACCAGGCCCTCGGCGACGAGCCACTGCCCCACCGCCTCCGCGGCCGCCTGGCCTTCCGCCTCGAGCGGACGGTCGAGGTCGTCCTGGCCCTCGCGGGGCGATTCGGCATGGGCATGGCGCAGCAGGATGAGTTGGCGCATGGGTCGCTCGTCTCCTCGGAGGGGTCAGATTGCCGCGGCGCGGTCGGCGCGGGGTGAACGGCGACCGCAGCGGGGTCGCAGCCAGCCTACACGCCCGGCGGCGATCGCGGCCGGCCCGTATCATTCGCGCTCCACGGACGATCCCTACCCTCGCGCATGAGCGAACTGCACGACCTCGTCGCCCTGATCCGCGCGAACACGCCGTTGATCGTCATCGAGACCCGCGACGAAGCCCGCGTGGTCGAGCTGTTCCGGCAGGCGCTGATGCACTGCTGGCGCGAACTGCACCGGTGGACGATCACCGAAGGCCTGCGCCGGCTCGACCTCGACCGCGAGGACCCGCCGCACGTGGCGCCGGACGCCACCAACACCTTCCAGGCGATCCGCGACGCAGAGCAGCGCGGCATCTACCTGCTGTTCGACATGCATCCCTACCTGGGCTACGCGAGCAGCCAGCGCATGCTGCGCGACCTCGCCCAGCGCCGCGACTGCGAGCCGCACGTCATCGTGCTGGTGGGCCACGACATCGAATTGCCGGCGGACCTCGACTCGCTCGCGGTGCGCTACCGCCCGAAGCTGCCGGACGCGAACGCACGCCTGAAGATCGTGCGCGAGGAGGCCGACCACTACGCGCGCGAGCACGGCGGCAAGCGCGTCGAAGTCGATGCGGAAGCCGTGCAGCAGATCGTGCGCAACCTGCGCGGGCTCGATCCGGTCGACGTGCGCCGCATCGCGCGGCAGCTCATCTTCCGCGACGGCGCGCTCGGCCCCGACGACCTGCCCGAGCTCGCCAAGCTCAAGTTCGAGCTGCTCAACCGCTCCGGCCACCTGCACTACGAATTCGACAACGTCGTGCTCGACGACGTCGCCGGCGCGCGATCGCTCAAGCGCTGGGTCGGCCATCGCAAGCCGGTCTTCCTCGCCGCCGAACCGCCGCCGGGCCTCGACCCGCCCAAGGGCGTGCTGCTGCTCGGCGTGCAGGGCTGCGGCAAGTCGATGCTGGCGAAGGCCGTGGCCGCGGGCTTCGGCGTGCCGCTGGTGCGGCTCGACTTCGGCACGCTCTACGACAAGTTCCACGGCGAGACCGAAAAGAACCTGCGGCTTGCGCTGGAGTCGGTCGAGCAACTCGAGCCGTGCGTGCTGTGGATCGACGAGATCGAGAAGGGTCTGTCCACGGATGAGGGCAGCGACGGCGGCGTCTCTCGCCGCGTGCTCGGCTACCTGCTGACGTGGATGGCCGAGCGCCGTTCCCGCGTGTTCCTCGTGGCCACCGCGAACCAGATCGACGCCCTGCCGCCCGAACTGCTGCGCAAGGGGCGGTTCGACGAGATCTTCTTCGTCGACCTGCCCGATGCGGCCACGCGCGAGCAGCTCTTCGCGCTGCACCTGAAGAAGCGCGGGCTCGATGCCGCGACGTTCGACCTGCCCGCCCTCGCCGCCGCGAGTGACGGCTTCTCGGGCGCGGAGATCGAGCAGGCGATCGTGTCCGGCCTGTACGCCGCGCACGCCACCGGCGCGCCGCTCGGCGACTTCGGCCTGCGCGCCGAGCTCAAGGCCACACGCCCGCTGTCGGTGGTGATGGCCGAGCGCGTGGAGGCCCTGCGCGACTGGGCGCGCGGGCGCACGGTGCCGGCGGACTGACGGCCGGCAGTACGCAAGAAAAAGCCCGGCGATTGCCGGGCTTTTTCGTTTCCGCGGGTAACCGGTCAGTCCGGCCGGCCGGTCTCGCAGCCGCGTGCCTCACGATCGGCCGGATCGCAGGGCGAACGCTCGTCGACGATCTCCAGCGCATCGCGCGCGCGCGACACCGTCGGCTCGCCGCCGCCGTCGAGGTAGCGCACCAGCCGGCCGAGGTCGTCGCTCACCCCGATGCCCGCGATCGGATCGACCGGGTCGACCGGCGCGGCCGTGATCGTCAGCGTGGAGCCGACGAACGTGAGCTGGTAGTTCGCCGAGGCGCTCAGCGTGCCCTGCCCGATCGCATAGCTGCCGGGGGCCTCGCCCGGTGCACGCGCGAGCGCGCCGGCCAGGCTGTCGCCGGTAACCAGCGAGCCCTGCGTGAGGCCGTAGCCGAGCGCCGGATCCACCGCGCCCTGCTGCTTCGTCGCCGGGTTCGCGGTGACGGTGATCGCACGGCGCAGGATGTCGGCCACCGTCGTGCCGGGCACCACCACCGTGTAGTTGCCGGCGTCCGCACCGCTGAGCGCCACGCCGCCGACGGTGACGGTCTTGCCGGTGCCGGCATTCGCATCGCTGAAGGTGTACGTGCCGGTCGCGCCGACCGCGTCGCCCGCGACCACGCCATTGAGCGCGATGCTGCCGGTGCCGGCCGTGGTTCCGTCGTACGTCTTCGCGCCGACCGTCGCCGTGCCGGTGATCGAGCGGCGCAGGATCTCGCCGATCGCCGAGCCCGGCACGCTGAGCGTGTAGTTGCCCGCGTCGACGCCGTTGAGCGTCACGCCGGAGATCGTCACCTGCTTGCCGGCGCCGGCGTTCTTGTCGGCGAAGGTGAAGCTGCCGCCCGCGCCGACCGTGTCGCCGGCGACCACGCCGGTGAGCGCGATGCTACCGGTGCCGGCCGTCGTGCCGTCGTAGGTCTTGGTGCCGACCGTGGCCGTCCCGGTGATCCCCTTCGGGGTGATCGTGCCGGTGGCGGTGCCCGGCGCGGCGAGGGTGTAGTTGCCCGCATCCGTACCGGTCAGGGCGACGCCGCCGACGTTGACGGCCTTGCCGGTGCCGGTGTTCTTGTCGGCGAAGGTGAGTGCCGCCGTCGCGCCGACGCTGTCGCCGGCGATGACGCCGGCGAGCGTGATGCCGCCGGTCGCGGCGGTGTTGCCGTCGTAGGTCTTCGTGTTCACGGTCACGGTGCCGGTGAGCGCGCGCCGCAGGATCTCGCCGACCGCCGTGCTGGGCACGCTGACGACGTAGTTACCGGCGTCCGCACCGGTCAGTGCGATGCCGCCGACGCTGACCGTCTTGCCCGCGCCGGCGTTCCTGTCGGCGAAAGTGAACGTGCCGCCCGCGCCGATCGTGTCTCCGGCCACCACGCCGGCGAGCGTGATCGTGCCGGTCGCCGCCGTCGTGCCGTCGTAGGTCTTCGTGTCGACGGCGACCGTGCCGTTGATCGCCTTCTGCAGGATGTCGCCGAGGGCACTGGTCGGCATGGTAAGCGTGTAGTTGCCCGCGTCCGCACCGCTGAGCGCGGCGCTGCTGACGGTGACGGTCTTGCCCGTGCCCGCGTTCTTGTCGGCATACGTGAACGTGCCGCCGGCGGCCACGGTGTCGCCGGCGACCACGCCGGTGAGCGCGATGGACCCAGTGCCCGCGGTGCTGCCGTCGTAGGTCTTCGCGGTGACGGTGGGCGTGCCGGTGAGGGCCTTGCGCAGGATGTCGCCGAGCGCGGAGGCCGGCAGTGTCACGGTGTAGTTGCCGGCGTCCGCGCCCGAGAGCGTCGCGCCGGAGACGGTCACGGTCTTGCCCGCGCCGGCGTTCTTGTCGGCGAAGGTGAAGGTGGCCGCGCCGTTCACGACATCGCCGGCCACCACGCCGCCGAGCGTCACCGTGCCGGTGCCCCCGGTCGTGCCGTCGTACGTCTTGGTGTTGACCGTGACGGTGCCGGAGATCGCCTTCTGCAGGATGTCGCCCAGCAGCGACGACGGCACGGTGAGCGTGTAGTTGCCCGCGTCCGCGCCGCTGAGCGTGACGCCCGACAGCGTGACCTGCTTGCCGGTGCCGGCGTTCTTGTCGACGAACGTGAAGGTGCCGCCCGCGCCGACCGTGTCGCCGCCCACCACGCCCGACAGCGTGATCGTGCCGCTGCCGTTGGTCGTGCCGTCGTAGGTCTTGGTGGCGGTCGTCGGCGTGCCGGTGATCGCCTTCTGCAGGATGTCGCCGATCGTCGTGGCCGGAACGCTGAGCGTGTAGTTGCCCGCGTCGGCGCCGGTGAGCGTCGCGCCGGTGAGGTTCACCGTCTTGCCGGTGCCCGCGTTCTTGGTGACGAACGTGAAGGTACCGCCCGCGTTGACGACATCGCCGCTGACCACGCCGGCCAGCGCGATGCTGCCGGTGGCGTTCGTGTTGCCGTCGTAGGTCTTAGTGGTGACGGTCGGCGTGCCGGTGACGGCCTTCGGATCGACGGTGACGCGGCCCGTGCCATTGAATGCGAACTGGTAGCCGCTCAGGCTCGACAGCGAGCCGTTCGCGATGTCGATCGCATACGGACCGCCCGCCACGGTCGCGCGCTCGGCGAAGCCGCCGGAGGTCACCGTCGGCGCGCCGCTGAAGACGTTCGCCGCGGTGTCGGCCAGGTACGCGCCGGCCACGCCCGGCATGTAGCCGGAAATCGTGTAGTGGCTCGACGGCGTGCCGCCGAGCACGGTGCCGTAGGTCTTGGTGGTGTCGAGCGTGGTGAAGCTGAGCGTCGGCCGGTAGGCGAAGACGTAGCGGTTGCCGGTGATCGACGACGGCGCCAGCGTATTGATCGTCTGGCCCCAGATCGCATGGGCATTGCTGTTCAGGCCGTCGTAGACGCCGCCGGGCGTGGTCGCATTCTGGTAGATCGTCCAGTGGCCGCTCGCGACCACCGCGTCGGCGCCCGACTGGTTGGCGAAGACGTCCGACGAAAGCGCCACGTCACGCCCGCGGACTTCGCCGGTCGAGGCGATGTTGATGGAGCTTCCCGGCGCGGTGCTCTCGATGCGCACGTCGCCGCCGCCCGCGTTGACCACGCCGTCGATGACCACGCCGTCCACCGCGCGCATCTGCAGGCCATTCGAGGTGAACGGACCGATGCTGTTAATGCGGTTGTTGGCGACCAAGGTAGCCGCACCGCCCATGTTGCCGGAGAGCCGCACGGTCTCGAGCACGCCGGTGACGTTCAGCGCGCCCGCGCCGTTGACGGTGTAGGAGCCCGCCGAGCCGCCGGCGAACTGGATGCCGCCGGTGCCGGCGTTGAGGAAGACATTGCGGAACACGCCGCCCGCGAGATTGCCGGCGGAGACGGTCGTGGCCTGGATGCCGTTCGCATTGATCGTGAGCGTGGAACCGGGTGCCGTAATCGCGCCGGCGCTGAATGCACCATCGGCGTTGAACGTGAACGGCCCTGCACCGGTGACGCCGACGGCATCGAGGTCGATCCCGCCCGTAGTGCGTACGGTTCCACCACCGAACGCAGAAGCGCCGTTGACCGTGAACGCACCCAGCGCATACCCGCTGCCGACGTCGCTGGCGAACGTGGTTCCCGTCGCGGAGTTCACCACGAGCGTCCCGGCGCCGCTGCTGCCCGTGCTGTCGACCGCACTGTTGAACGTGACGCTGCCGTTGTTGCCTGTGACCGTGTTCACGCCGGTCAGGCCGACCGGGCCATTGAGCGTCACGCTGCCGTTGTTCGCGAGCAGCGTCGCCCCGGAAAGACGCATGCCGTTCTGCGCCGTAAGCATGACGCTGCCGCCGTTCGACGTCGCGCTCGTGAACGCGACACCGGCGACGGTGGAGCGGGCGATGATCGAGCCAGCCGCGGTGAGGCTGGCGACGCTGAACGCGTTCGATCCATCGAGCAGCAGGCCGCCGCCCAGCGCCGATGCGTTGAGCGTGTTCGTGGTGAGTGTCGATGCGGGCCCCTGGACGACACCGCCCGCGCCGTCCAGCGTGATGCTGCGTCCGGCCGACGTGCCGGTGGTCACCGCCGCGTTGACGTTGACCGCGCCGGAGCCGCCCGCCTGCAGGACGACATTGCCGCTGGTCGAGGCGATGTTCGACAGCACGGTGATGTCGCCGTTGACCGTGCGGAGGCTGAAATTGCCCGGCGTGTTGACGAGGAAGCCGAGGGTGAACGCGCCCTGCGTGTCCGTGATCGAGAAACTGCCGAGCCCGGAGAGCGTGGGCGTGAGCGCACCGCCGCCGGTGAAGTCGCCGGCGGAGATGCGGTAATCGCCACCGGCGCCCGGCGTGACCGACGCGATCGAGGCGAGCCCCGTCGTGCCGGCGATGAGGTCGACGTCGTTGCCCGTCAGCGTTCCGCCCGCGAGGGTATCGCCCGCGCCCGTGACGTCGGTCGCGCCCAAGCCCGACACCGTGGTTCCGGCGGTGATCGCCTGCGTGGTCACATTGCCGCTGGAGCGGATGACGATGTCGTCGCGCGCCGTGAGGTCGTAGGCGGACAGCGCACCGTTCGACTGCAGGGCGATGTCGCGGCCGAAGGCATTGCCGCTGATCGACAACGCGCCACCGGACTGCAGGTTGAGGTCGCCCGCACCATTGCCGATGCTCGAAGCGAAGAGCTCCAGCGCGCCCCCGGAGCGCAGGTCGACGCTCGATGCACTGACGCCGATACCACCATCGCTGATGACCCGCATCGACGTGCCCGACCGGAGGTCGAGCGCGCCCGCTCCGGTGCCGATGCCCTTTGCACCGAGTACCTGCAGGCTGCCCGGCGCCGTCACCCGGCCGTTGAGCGTCACGCTCCCGCCGAGTCCGCCGAAGCTGCCCGTTGACGTGTTTGCGCCGTCGATCGCGGTGTAACCGCCACTGAAGTCGGTCGCCGCGCCCGCGAGGAGCACGACATCACCGTTCTGGAAGGTGATCGAATTCGCTCCGCTGCCGCCGAGCAGGACGTTGCCGAGCCCGTCTCCGCGCCCGGAGCTTGCGAGCACGCTGCGGCGTGCGTTGAACAGAGAGGTCCCGGACACGGTCACGCCCGCCGAAACGGTGGAGCCCTGCACGACGGCCACCTGCTGCATCTGCTGCAGGCTCGCGTCGAAGGTGACCTGCACGCTGGGTATCCCCAGCAGCGACACGTCACCCGCGCCTGCGTCCAACACGCCGCCGTTCACGCTGACGTTATTGCCGAGCAGGGTCACTGACCCGTTGCGTGCCAGCAGCTGCGCGCCGGACGCGACACTGACGGGCATCGTGGCCGTTCCGGAGAAAAAGAAGTTGGCATTCCCATCGAGGATGTCGGCATCGGCGAGGCCCGACGTCGTCAGCAGCATCCCGCCGACGTCGAAGCGGCCGGTTGCTCCGACGAAGACACCGTTCGGATTGAGGACCCAGACATGCCCGCCCGTCGGACCGCCGACCGCGCCGAGATAGCTCGCCACGTTGCCGTTGATCTGGGTGGTGCCACCAAGGACCCGGTTCACCACGAGGTTCTGCGGATTCGCGAACACCACGTTGTAGGTCTGGCCCACCCCGATGCTGAAGCTGTTCCAGTTGACGATCGTGCGGTTGCTGCCGACCGTGAGCGTCGTGCTGCTGGGCGTCGTGGACACCGTCGGCGGCGCGCCGTTCGAGACGGTGTTGTTGATCGTGCCGAAAGGCGTCGTGCCGCCCGGCCCGACGACCTGCGCCCCGGCCTGCGCCGGCCACAGCACCTGCGCCATGGCCGCGAAGAGGATGCCGACACGCAGCCCGCGATGTGCATTCGAAGAAGTCATGGTCGTCGTCCTCAGCGGATCGAGAAGGTGTAGGTGTAGGTGGCGAGTACGCGCGAGTCCGCGCGCGGCAGGCCCGGGATCGCGGCATTGCGCGGGCTCGCGTACATCACGTCGAGGCGCCCGGCACGACCGCGCAGGCGAACGCCGAAGCCGGCGGACCACGGCTCGGCGTCGTAGCCGTCGGCGTCGAGGTTCCACAGGCGCGCGCCCTCGGCGAAGCCGAAGACGCCGAACGTGCCCGCGCCCCACGCGAAGTCGACGCCGGTTTCCAGCTGCAGCGCAAGCGCGCGATCGCCGGACGCCGCGCCCGGATCGAAGCCGCGGCCGACGGTGTAGTTACCCACCTGGAATTCCTCGTAGGCCGGCAGCGGGTCGTCGGTCCACTGTGCGTGGCCCGTGGCCTGCAGGTAGGGTCGCGCGGTACCCGTGGTCGCGAGCGTCCAGCGGGCGCCCGCATTGGCGCGCAGCGCGGTGAAGTCGGTCCGGCCCTCGGCACGCGACAGCAGCGGGTCGCCGTTCCCGCTCGCGCCGAAGGCGTCGACGCCCTGGCGCAACTCGATCCCGAAGCCGGTGCCGACCTGCGGCAGGCCGTGCGGCTGCCAGCGCCCCGTCGCCTCGAGCGCGAGCACCGTGAGCTGCTCGTCCGACAGCGGGATCGTGCCGAGGCCGAAACCCTTGAGGAAACCGAGGTCGTTCTGCTGGTCGATCGATTCGAGCCGGACGCCGAGGTCGACCGCGCGGTCGCGCTGCTTGATCCAGCCGTAGCGCGCACCGAGCCGCGCGACCGTCGAGCGGCCCTCGAGCTCGAGCGGGGCGAGGTCGCCGCCGGGCTCCGAGCGCCCGAATGCGACGTCGCCCATCGCGAGCCAGCCGCTCGCGCCAAGGCGCACCTCGCCCATGAGCTGCGCGACGCGCTGCTCGCCGCCGGTGCTGGAGAACAGCACCAGGCTCGTGCGCTCGCCGAAGCGGGTCAGGCTGTTGGCGTCGATGCGCAGCGACGCGCCCTCCGGCCCGAGTTCCTCCGAGCCGAGGTTCTGCGCGCTGAAGGTGAAATCGAACGTCCGGCGCGGGGCGAAGTCGACGCCGACCTCGAGCCCGTTCGCGCTGCCGTCGCCCGCGCGGCGCAGCACGTAGCGCGGCTCGGCGCCGGGGATCTCGCGGATCTGCACGAAGGCGCGCTCGATGTCGGCCCAGCGCGTCGCGCCGTCGCCGGCCGCCTGCGCGAGGTAGGCGCGCGCGAGCTCCGCCGACGGCCCCTGCGCCTCGGCGCCACCGATCACCGTGCTGAGCACGCGGCCTTCGGTGACCTGCAGCGTGAGCACGCCGTCGCGGATGGTCTGCTGCGGCAGATCGACGCGGGCGAGCGCCTCGCCGCGCGCGGCATACACGGCAGCGACGCGGTCGCGCGCGGTGCACAGCACGCCGGCATCGGCCTTGCGGCCCACGAGGTCGGCGACCGCGCGCTGGATCTCGGCCTGCGGCACGAGCGTCGCGCCGGTGACCTCGATGCGCGAGAGCGTGAGCTCGCCGGTGCCGGCGAACGGGCAACTGGCGTCGACCGCGAGCGTGGCCGGGTCGATCGTGGCGGACTGCAGCGCCGGCGTGCGGCGCGCGGGATCGATGTCCTGCGGGGTCTGGCCGGGCACCTGCGCTGGCACGGGCGGTGCCACCTGCGCGATCGCCGGTGCGGCCAGCATGAATGCCACGGCCGCGGCGACACCGCGCGCCAGCGGCCGGATGGCCGCGTTCGCCTTGAACGTCATCGATTTCCCCTGTGAGAACCCCGGGCCGTCGGCACGGAACCCGGCATGGTCGGGCAAAGGCCCGGACGGAGCAACGTCGCGCCGGGCGGGACGTACCGCCGCGCACGTGGCGCGACGACGCCGGATCTATCGGCCGCGCTGCGCGGTCCTGAAGGCCTTACGTCGGCAAGGGCGTCTCGGAGGCATCGGGGAGCACCGCGCCTGCTCGGAGAAATCTGACAGGCGTCGCCGGCAGCGCCCGATGGGCCCGACCTCGTCCGCCCGTGACCATGGCGACTCCCCGCCCCAAGAGCCCGCCATGTCCGCCTACCGCGTCATCGTCCAGTCCACCGAGGAAGGCTGGCTGCTCAAGCGCCCCGGCTGGCCGGGCGAATGGTTCGACGACGCGGGTTGGGCGACGCGCGCCGCCGAGAGCCTCGCGTTCGAGTTCCACGAGCGCTCGGGGCGTGGCGCCTGCGTGGTGCTCGCTTCCAACGACGGCGAGACGGAACTGCGGCGGTTCGGCTGACCGGCGCCCCGCCGATGACCGGCGGCGACTGCGATCCGACCTCGGCGGCGTGCTGCGCTGCAGCGGCCCGCGCGTCCCACGCGGGCCAGCATGCGCCGCCTCAGTAGCCCGCCGCCTGCCCGTCCTTGCGTGACTCGCTCGCGCCGACGTAGCCGCCGTTCGGATTGACCATGATCGCCTGGTAGCCGCCGTAGGGGCCGTCGGCGAAGCGCACGGAGTGGCCCTTGCGCATCAGCGCGCGGACCGTCTCGTACGGGAAGCCGGTTTCGAGGTCGAGCTCGCCGCCGTCGCTCATCACCGTCATCGCGCCGGCCGGATCGGTGGAGCCGTCGTGCTGGATGCGTGGCGCGTCACCGGCTTCCTGCAGGTTCATGCCGAAGTCGACGAGGTTCATGATGATCTGCGCATGGCCCTGCGGCTGCATCGCGCCGCCCATCAGGCCGAAGCTCAGCCACGGCTTGCCGTTCTTCGTCGCGAACGCGGGGATGATCGTGTGGAACGGGCGCTTGCCGGGCTGGAAGGTGTTCGGATGGCCTTCCTTCAGCACGAACTGCTCGCCACGGTCCTGGAAGATGAAGCCCAGCCCCGGCGGCGCCATGCCGCTGCCCATGCCGCGGTAGTTCGACTGGATCAGCGAGACCATCATCCCGTCGCTGTCGGCGACGGTCATGTAGATCGTGTCGCCCTCGTCGAGTTCCTCGGGGGTGGCGGGCTGTACCTCGCGCAGGGCGCGGTCCATCGAGATCAGGGCGCGGCGCTTTTCCGCGTAGCCCTTCGAAATGAGCTTGTCGACCGGCGCGGGATGGAACGCGGGGTCGGCGTAGTAGCGGGCGCGGTCGGCGAAGGCGAGCTTCTTGGCCTCGGTGAACAGGTGCACGTGCTCGGGGCTGCCGAAGCCGTACTTCTTCAGGTCGAAGCCTTCGAGGATGTTGAGGATCTGCAGCGCGGCGATGCCCTGCCCGTTGGGCGGCAGCTCCCAGACGTCGACGCCGCGGTAGTTGGTGCTGACCGGCTCGACCCATTCGCCGGTGTGCGAGGCGAGGTCCTCGTAGCGCAAGAAGCCGTCGTTCGCCTTGAAGTAGGCATCGATCGTGCGCGCGATGTCGCCCTTGTAGAAGGCGTCGCGCCCGCCTTTCGCGATCGTCTCGAGCGTGTTGGCGAGGTGCGGGTTCTTCCACATCTCGCCGGTGCGCGGGGCGCGCTTGCCGTCGACGGTGAACTGCTCGAGGAAGCCGGGCCACTTGCCCAGGCGCGGCACCGACGCGTTCCAGTAATGCGCGATGACCTCGTGCACCGGATGGCCTTCGCGCGCGTAGCGGATCGCGGGCGCGAGGTTCTCGGCCATCGGGCGCCGGCCGAAGCGCTGGTGCAGTGCGAACCAAGCGTCGACGGTGCCGGGCACGGTGACGGGCAACGGGCCGTGGGGCGGAATGTCGGTGAGCCCGCGCTTCTGGAACTCGGCGAGCGTGAGCGCCTTCGGCGAGCGGCCCGAGCCGTTGTAGCCGTGGAGCTTCTTCGTTTTCGGATCCCAGACGATCGCGAACAGGTCGCCACCGATGCCGTTGCCGGTGGGCTCCATGAGCCCGAGCGCCGCATTGGCGGCGATCGCGGCGTCGACGGCGCTGCCGCCGCGCTTCATCACGTCGAGCGCGATCTGCGTGGTGAGCGGATGCGAGGTCGCGGCGATCGCGTGCGGGGCATAGACCTCGCTGCGGGTCGCGAAGGGCTTGCCGGTGATGCGGTCGGCGGCGTGGACCTGCGTGGCGCCGATCAGGGCGGTCGCGAGCAGGGCGGTGGCGAGCGGTCGGAGCATGGGGGCACCCGTGGGAGAGCGAGACCGGAGTCTGCCGTGGACACGCCCGCCGTGCCTACGCGCTCGCGGAACGATTCAGGGCGCGGGTCACGGTCCACGTTCCCGGCCTGGGCGGCGGCGCCACGAAAAAGCCCGGCACGGGGCCGGGCGTTCCCGGATCAGGCGATCGCCCGGCTCAGCGCTGCGCGGCGGGCTGCACGATGCGCGAGCCGATCACCTTGCCGCTCGCATCGAGCGTGCGCTCCACCACGTTGCCCGCCTGGTCGACCACGCGCTGCACGGTCTGCCCGGTGGCGTTCACCGTCGAGGACAGCACGCTGCCCGGCTGCAGCGCCTGGCCGGCCACCGTGCCGACCGTGTTCACCGCATTGTTGGCGACGCCGCCCACCGTGCCGACGGTGCGGTCGACGACGCCACCCGGACGGATCGCGGTGTTGGCCACGCCGCCGACGGTACCGACCGTCTTGTCCACCGAGTCGAGCAGGCGCGTGAGGATCTGCGGATTGCGGTCGATCGTGGTGAGCGTGCGGTCGATGATGTCGCGCACGTTGTCGAGCCGCACGATGAGCTGCGCCTGCGCCTTGACGCCCTTGATCTGGATGTTGACGCGCTCGATGCCGACATCCGCGCCGGCATTGAGCGAGAGCAGGTTGGCGAGCCGCGCATTGAGCGCGATGTGCGCCTCGAGGTTCTGCACGTCGATCTTGATCTCGTCCACCGAGAGGTTCGGGATGTCGAGGAAGACGTCCGGTGCATCGCCGTTCGTGCCGCGGTAGCCGAGGTTCGGCGTGGCGGTGCGGCTCACCGGCGCGACGTTGCGGTCGACGGACGCGACCTGCGGGCTCGCCGCCGATGTCGACTGGGCGAAGGCCGCGGGCGCGGCGGCGAGCATCAGCGCGCAGGCGAGCGCGCGGCGAACGGGTGCGGTCATGGAGCGTCCTCGGGGGTGTCGTTCGGGGGAGAGGCGGGTGCGGGCGTGCCGACCTGCAGCTGCGCATCGGCCTCGATCGACGGATCGAGCAGCGTCGCGCTGATGGTGGTGTGCACGGTGATGTCGCGGAATGTGCGCCCGATCGGCACCGGCAGCGGCAGGCCGCCGCGGCCGACCTCGTGGCGACGCACCACGTTCGGCCCGCCGGTGATCGTCACCGAGGCCTTCGGCGGCCCGGCGAAGCGGATCGAATCCATGTGCAAGGTAGCGCCGAATTCGATGTCGGGCCGGACGGGGGCCGGGGCCTGCGCGGCCGCGGTCGACGCTGCACTGCGTGCGTCCGCGTCGGTGTCGGTGGACGCGGTCGCGACCTGCGCGGCGGCCTGCGGCGCGGCAAGGACGCCCGCGAGGCCGATCGCCAACGGATGCAGGAAGGCTCGGATCACGCGCGCTCGCCGGACGGGGGAGCGCAATCTAGCAAGCGGCGGTGTAGGGCATGTCACCGATGGACAGCGCGTCCGCCGACGTCGGGGCACCGCGCCGCTCGTGGCGCTGCCGCAGCGCTCAGCCCTTCGGCATGAGCCGCAGGAGGCGGCCGCCCGCGCCGTCCTCCAGGACGTAGAGCTGCCCGTCGGGCCCCTGCTCGACCTCGCGGATGCGCCGGCCCATCGGATAGCGCGCGGCCTCGCGCCCGGTGTCGCGGTAGAACTCGATGCGCACCAGCGCCTGCGAGGCGAGCCCGCCGATCAGGCCATGCCCGCGCCACTGCGGGAACGCACCGCCGGTGTAGATCACGAAGCCGGCCGGCGCGATCACCGGCGTCCACGTGGACTCGGGCGCGTTGAGGTCCGGCCGCGTGACGTGGTCGGGGATGTCGGCGCCGCCGTAATGGCTTCCGTTGGAGACGAGCGGCCAGCCGTAGTTGCTGCCGCGCTCGATCAGATTGAGCTCGTCGCCGCCCTCGGGGCCCATCTCGTGCGTCCACAGCTGGCCCGCGGCGTCGAAGGCGATGCCGAGCAGGTTGCGGTGGCCGTAGGACCACGTCTGCGCCGCGACGCCGCCGCGATCGACGAAGGGGTTGTCCGACGGCGTGCGGCCGTCGTCGAGCAGGCGCACGACCTTGCCGAGCCCGCTGGCGAGGTCCTGCGCGGGGTCGAGTTTCTGGCGGTCGCCCGAGGTGATCCACAGCATGCCGTCCGGGCCGAAGGCGATGCGGTGCGAGAAGTGGCCTTCGCCGGTGACCTTAGGCGTCTGCGTCCAGATCAGGCGGCGGTCGGCGAGGCTCGCACCGCTCCCGCTGAAGTCGATGCGGTAGCGCGCGACCACCGCACCGCGCGTGCTGTTCGGACCGGCCTCGACATGGCTGAGGTAGACGTAGCGATTGGTCGCGAACTGCGGATGCAGCACGACGTCGCCGAGGCCGCCCTGCCCGCCGTAGGCGACCGCCGGCACGCCGGTGACGTCGACCGCGGCGCCGCCGAGCGTCACCAGCTTGAGCTGGCCCTTCTTCTGCGTGACCAGCGCGCGGCCGTCGGGCAGGAACGTCATCGCCCACGGCTCGTCGAAGGTGGCGAGCGCCTGCGGAGTGAACGGCGCGGGCTCGTCGACCCGGCGCAACGCAGGCGTCGTGCGCCCGGTCGACGGCGCGACGGCGATCGCGCCGGCCTGCGGCAGGAGACGCTCGGCGGCGGACGCCACGCGCGCCTGCCCGTCGACGGCCTCGGTGCGCGACGCGCTGGTGGAGGCGCCGCAGCCGGCGGACAGGCCGAGCACGCAGGACAGGAGCAGCAGGCACGGGCGCATGGGCGTCTCTCCGCACGCGCCGCGGTGCCGGCGCGATGGGCGGACTCTAAGCCAGGCGCCGTAAACCGGCGTCAGCGCGGGCGACGCCGCGCCGGCCGCGGGCCACACGCCGTCGTACCGTGCCCGGCGGCGCGGGCGTGCACGGCGGTGCGAGGCGCGTCGGTCGAGGCGCCTCGCGCTGGTCCCTCAGGGCCAGCGCGGCGGATTCGCGACCCAGGCGGCCTGCACCTCGGCGAGGGTGGCGCGCTCGGCATCGGTCCACGCCGGCAGGAGCTCGGCATAGCGCGCGGGCGTCGACCACTGGCCCGGCTCGGTGCGCACGGCGGCGGCGTACCAGCGGACCGCCTCCTCGCGCTGGCCGGTCGACCACAGCGCGATCGCGAGCGTGGTCGGGGCCCAGCCGGGGGCCCCGCGCGCGACCAGGTCGCCCCAGTGCTTGAGCGCGGCGGCGGCATCGCCCGTGCGGTAAAGGTCCCAGCCGTAGTTCCACTTCACGGGACGCCACAGCGAATGGCTCGCGTCGATCTGTGCAAGCGCCGATTCGTAGAACTGGCGGCCGACCTCGACGCGGCCGCCCCGCATGGCGAAGTGGCCGAGCTGGGCGCGCTCGAGCGCCGCATCGGGGCGTCTTTCGACGGTGCGCGTCAGACGTTCGACGCCTGCGTCACTGCGGTCCTTGAGTTCGAGGATCGGGCGGTGCACGGCGGCATCGGCGTCGAAATAGAACTCGACCTGGCGCGGGAGCGCCACGGCGGTCGCGGAACACAGCGCGGACGCCGCGAGGAGCGCGGCGAGCAGGGGAATGCGGTGCATCGGGGGAGACCTCGTCGTCCTTGGACGGGCCGGACGCAGCCCGCCGTCGTCGCCGAATGGAGCAAGAGCGATGCCAAGGCGGTCGTCCATACGCTAACGCACGGGGCCGAATGGCAGGCGCTGCTACAATTCCGGGGCTCTGCACGGCGTTTTCCGGGCCCCGCCGCCCGATCGTCCCGCCTGCAGCCTCCGACCGCCACCCCGCGGCCTGCCGGCCGCGACGGAGCCCCTCGCATGTCCAGCACCGCCGAACTCACCTCGCCCGCGTCCGCGGACGTCGCGCTCACCCGTGGCGTGACCGACCCCGACTACACGCTCGACCACAAGTACTCGCGCGTGCAGGGCCGGATCTACCTGTCCGGCGTACAGGCGCTGGTGCGGCTGCCGCTGATGCAGCGCCTGCGCGACCAGGCCGCCGGCCTCAACACGGGCGGCTTCGTCTCCGGCTACCGCGGCTCGCCGCTCGGCGGCTTCGATCTGGAGCTGTGGAAGGCGAAGAAGCACCTCGCCGAGGCGGGCGTGAAGTTCACCCCCGGCCTCAACGAGGACCTCGGCGCGACGATGGTCTGGGGCACGCAGCAGACGACGCTGTTCCCGGGCTCGAAGGTCGATGGCGTCTTCGGCATGTGGTACGGCAAGGGCCCGGGCGTGGACCGCTGCGGCGACGTCTTCAAGCATGCGAACGCGGCCGGCACGTCGAAGCATGGCGGCGTGCTCGCGCTCGCCGCGGACGACCATGCCTGCCGCAGCTCCACGCTGCCGCACGGCTCGGAGCACGAGTTCGTCTCCGCGCTGATGCCGGTGCTCAATCCCGCCGGCGTGCAGGACATCCTCGACATGGGGATGCTCGGCTGGGCGATGTCGCGTTACACGGGCCGCTGGGTCGGCTTCAAGACGATCGCCGAGACCGTCGAGTCGTCGGCCTCGGTCGATGCGAACCCGCTGGCGCTCGACATCGTCATGCCCGAGGACTTCGACATGCCCGTCGGCGGCCTCAACATCCGCTGGCCGGATCCGCCGCTGGAGCAGGAGATGCGCCTGCACCAGTACGCGGTCAAGGCCGCGCAGGCCTTCGCACGCGCGAACCGCCTCGACCGCGTCGTCATCGATTCGCCGAATGCGCGCCTGGGCATCATCACGACGGGCAAGTCCTACCTCGACGTGCTGCAGGCGCTGGAATACCTCGGTCTCGACGCGCGCGCCTGCGCGGACCTGGGCATCCGCGTCTACAAGGTCGGCATGACCTGGCCGCTCGAGCCCGTCGGCCTGCGCGCCTTCGCGCGCGGCCTGTCCGACATCCTCGTGGTCGAGGAGAAGCTGTCCTTCATCGAGAGCCAGATGAAGGAGCAGATGTACAACTGGCCGGAGCGCCCGTCCGTGGTCGGCAAGTACGACGAGAGCGGCGAGTGGATCCTGCCGTCGACGTCGGAACTCACGCCCGCGCGCATCGCCCGCGTGATCGCGCGCCGCATCCAGCGCTTCCATGATTCGGCACACATCCGCGACGTGCTCGCGTGGATGGAGCAGAAGGAGTCCGAGCTCGCCCTGCCGCGCGCCGCGTTCCCGCGCGTGCCCCACTACTGCTCGGGCTGCCCGCACAACACGTCGACCGTCGTGCCCGAAGGGTCGCGCGCGCTCGCGGGCATCGGCTGCCACTACATGGTCACGTGGATGGACCGCAACACCGACACGTTCACGCACATGGGCGGCGAAGGCGTGACGTGGGCGGGCCAGGCGCCGTTCACGGAGACGGAGCACGTCTTCCAGAACCTCGGCGACGGCACCTACTTCCACTCCGGCTCGCTCGCGATCCGCCAGGCGATCGCCGCCGGCGTCAACATCACCTACAAGATCCTCTACAACGACGCGGTCGCGATGACGGGCGGCCAGCCGGTCGACGGCACGCTGTCGGTGCCGCAGATCGCGCACCAGGTGCGTAGCGAGGGCGTGCAGACGATCGTGCTGCTCTCGGACGACATCGAGAAGTGGAGCGACAGGTCGATCTTTCCCGCGGGCGTCGAGTTCCTCGACCGTCGCGAGCTCGACGCCGTGCAGCGCCGCCTGCGCGAGATCAAGGGCGTGTCGGTCCTGATCTACGACCAGACCTGCGCGACCGAGAAGCGCCGTCGCCGCAAGCGCGGGAAGATGGTGGACCCCGCCAAGCGCGTGGTCGTGAACTCGCTGGTCTGCGAAGGCTGCGGCGACTGCGGCAAGAAGTCGTTCTGCGTCTCCGTGCTGCCGAAGGAGACCGAGTTCGGGCGTAAGCGCGACATCGATCAGTCCAACTGCAACAAGGACTTCTCCTGCACCGAAGGCTTCTGCCCGAGCTTCGTGACGGTGGAAGGCGGCAAGCTGCGCAAGCAGAAGCCGTCCGGCGCGAAGGATCGCCTCAGTGACCTGCCGATGCCGCATCTGCCCGCGCTCGACCGGCCCTGGAACATCCTGATCACCGGCGTCGGCGGCACGGGCGTGGTCACCATTGGCGCGTTGCTCGGCATGGCCGGGCACCTGGAAGGCCGCGGCGCGAGCGTGCTCGACCAGACCGGCCTCGCGCAGAAGGGCGGTGCGGTCACCACGCACATCCGCATCGCCAACCAGCCGTCCGACATCCATGCCGTGCGCATCGCCGCGGGCGAGGCCGACCTCGTGCTCGGTTGCGACATGGTGGTCGTCAACGACTACTGGGCGCTGTCGAAGGTGCGTGCGGGCCGCACGTCCGTGGTGCTCAACAGCTACGAGGCGATGCCCGGCACGTTCACCACCCGCCCGGACATGCAGTTCCCGGCCGACGGCATCGTCGAGGCCGTGCGACGCGCGCTCGATGGCGGCGAACCGTACGTGGTCGACGCGACGCAGCTCGCCACCGCACTGCTCGGCGACGCGATCGCGACCAACCTCTTCATGCTCGGCTACGCCTGGCAGCGCGGGCTGGTGCCGATCTCGTTCGAGGCGCTGATGCGCGCGATCGAGCTCAACGGCGCGGCGATCGAGATGAACAAGACCGCGTTCGCCTGGGGCCGCCTCGCGGCGATCGATGCGCGTGCCGTCGCCGAGGCGGCGGGCCTCGCCCCGAAGGCCGCCGCGAAGGGCGTGCTCGAGCTCCCGATGCTCGCGCCGGGCGAATGGGAAGGCCACGAGGCCGGCGGCCCGACCGTGCCGCGCGTGCTGGCAGACCAGGACGATCTGCGCCATGTGCCGTCGCACTCGGACGACGGCGTGATCGCGATGCCGCTCGACGATGCGCGCCTGTCGCGCTCGCTCGACGAGGTGATCGCGCGTCGCGTGAAGTTCCTCACCGACTACCAGAACGCCGGCTACGCCAAGCGCTACGCGGACTTCGTGGCGAAGGTACGCGGCGTCGAGGAAACGAAGGCGCCGGGCAGCACCGATCTCACCGAGGCGGTGGCGCGCTATGCCTTCAAGCTGATGGCGTACAAGGACGAGTACGAAGTCGCGCGCCTGTACACCAGCGGCGAGTTCAGGCGCAGGCTCGAGCAGCAGTTCGAGGGCGACTTCAAGCTGCGCTTCCACCTCGCACCGCCGATGCTGTCGAAGAAGGATGCACAGGGCCGCGGCGTCAAGAAGGCCTATGGCCCGTGGGTGTTCACGGCCTTCCGCGTGCTGGCCAAGCTCCGGTTCCTGCGCGGCACCGCGCTCGACGTGTTCGGCAAGACGCACGAGCGCCGCACCGAGCGCCAGCTGATCGAGGACTACTTCCGCACCGTCGAGGCGCTGCTGCCGAAGCTCGATGCCGGCAACGTCGACCTCGCCGCGCAGATCGCGTCGATCCCGGAGCAGATCCGGGGCTACGGACACGTCAAGGAAGCGCACCTGGAGAAGGCGAAGGCCCGCGAGGCCGAGTTGCTGCGCGAATGGGCGAATCCGCTGCGGATCCTGCAGGTCGCCTGATCGGAGCACCCACGAAAAGCCCCGCTTCGGCGGGGTTTTTCCGTTGTGGCGCGCACGCGTGCGGTCGAGGGCGGCATGACCTGACGGCAGCGACGGACGGCACACTGGGTGCTTCGTGCCTCACCCCGTGTGCCCATGCCGTGCGTTGGATAGGCTGACCTGGCCCCAGGAGAGCCCATGAAGACCATCCCGACCATCATTGCATGCGCCGTACTCGCCGTCCTGTCGTCGAGCGCCTGCACACCTCCGGCGCAGGCCGGCGAGCGCGCGCTCGTGCCGTTCCGCAGCGAGGCGCAATTCCGTGGCTGGATCGCGGACGCGGAGGCACGCGCCGAGCGCGAGGCGAAGCGCCGCCGTGCCGCCTACGCCCCGGTGCCGACCGCGGCCGTTCCCCCGCCCGCGCCCCCGCCCTCCGTCGCACCCGCGGCCACCGCGCAGGCGGAGTCCGCCGACAACCTCGACCGCGTGCAGGTGACCGGCACGCGGATCACCGCGGAGGACGTGGCGGGCAGTCCCGCCGCCGATGGCATCACCAACGTCCAGACCCAGGGTGTCGACGAGGGCGGCATCGTCAAGAAGCAGGGCGACTTCCTGGTCGTGCTGCGCCGCGGCCGCCTGTTCACCCTGCGCATCGGCGGTGACCGCCTCGAGCCGGTCGCGACCGTCGACGCCTTCGGCCCCGGCATCGATCCGGACGGCGCCTGGTACGACGAGATGCTGGTCAGCGACGACACCGTCGTGGTGATCGGCTACAGCTACGACCGCGGCGGGACCGAGATCGGCCTGTTCGACCTCGACGCGCGCGGCGGCCTGCGCCATCGCGCCACGCACCACCTGCAGGGCAATGACTACTACTCCTCGCGCAACTACGCGAGCCGTCTCGTGGGCGACACGCTGGTGTTCTACACGCCGGTCGACCTGTATGCCGACGACGACGGCGTGCGCCTGCCCGGCCTGCGCCGTTGGAACGGCCGCACCGACGCCGCATTCGAGCGGCTCCTGCCGGCTCAGCGCATCTACCGCAGCGGCCTCGCGCTCGATCCGGACGACGCCGTGCTGCACACCGTGGTGACTTGCGACCTCGCGGCGAGGGCGCTCGACTGCGACGCGACCGCAGTGCTCGGCCCGTCGAGCCGCGAGTTCTACGTCGCCGGCGACGCCGTCTACGTCTGGACCACACGCGAGGACGTCGACGGCGCGGCGCCCGATGCCGCGATCTTCCGCATGCCGCTCGACGGCACGGCCCCGCGCGCACTGCGCGCCTGGGGTGCGCCTGTCGACCAGATGGCCTTCCTCGAGCGCGACGGCTGGCTGCACGTGCTGGTCGGCGACGAGAACCGCCGGGGCATGTGGGCGGCCGAGGCCGACCACGGGCGCCCGGCGCTGCTGCGCGTGCCGGTTGCGACATTCGGCGATGCGCGCGCGACGGCCACGCGCCGCCACTATCGCCTGCTCGATGGCGACCTCGGCTGGGGCACGCAGAACCGGTACGTCGGCGACTGGCTGATCTACGGCGGGCAAGGCGGCGCCCACGCGGTGCGCTATGCGACGCGCGAGCCGGTCGTGCCGCTGCGGCCCACGCATGCGCTCGAGAGAATCGAGGCGCTCGGGGAGGATGCGCTGCTGGTCGGCGGCGACGGCGCCGACCTGCGCTTCACCTCGGTCGACCTCGGCACCACGGCACGCCTCGCCGATGTCTACACGCAGCCCGGCGCGCGCCAGGGCGAGAGCCGCACGCATGGTTTTTTCTATCGCCCGCGCAGCAGCGAGGACGGCGTGCTCGGCCTGCCCATCCAGCGCGGCGAATCCGAAGCCTCGGTGCTCTACCTGCGCAATCGCAGCCTTGCACTGTCGCCGCTCGGCCGCCTCGACGCGCGGCGCGATCCGCGCCACGCGGACGACGGCTGCCGTGCGAGCTGCGTCGACTGGTACGGCGATGCGCGCCCGATCTTCATCGGGGATCGCGTCTTCGCGCTGCTGGGCTACGAGCTCGTCGAGGGCCGCGAAGTCGACGGCCGCATCGTCGAGCGACGGCGCCTCGACTTCAGCCCGGGCGTCGCGATCGCCCGCTGAGCAAAAAAAGGCCCGCCTCGCGGCGGGCCCTCCACCCTCCCCGATCCGGGAGGCTCCGAGTCTTCAGCGCGCGTCGACGTGTGCGGCCACGGCCTCCGCGGCGTTGCCCGCTGCGGCCACGGGGCGCAGATCGTCGCCCATCTCGCGGCCGGTCACCCAGTCGACCGGCACGGTGTCACCGGGCGAGAGCACGCGCGCGCTGTGGGTCGTCTCGTCGGCGACCACCACGGTCATGTCGAGGTCGGTCACCTGGAACAGCGCCTTGGCGAATTCGAGCGGCAGGCGCACGCAGCCGTGCGAGGCGGGACGCCCCGGGATCGCGCCCGCGTGCAACGCGATGCCGTCCCAGGTCAGCCGCTGCATGTAGGGCATCGGCGCATTGTTGTACTTGTTGGAGAAATGGCGCTCGCGCTTCTGCAGGATCGGGTAGACGCCGGGTGGCGTCTCATGCCCCGGCTTTCCGCTGCTGATCGTCGAGCGGCCGATGCGCACGCCGCCGCGGTACACGTGCGCCATCTGCTCGGGCAGGCTGACGACGACCACGACGGGCCCGGTCGCGGACACCTCGGGCGTCCATTCGTACTGGCCCGGCCTCAGGTCGCGCGCCGCTTCGACGGCTGCAGGGGCATCGTCGTCGGCGCGGGCGATGCCGACGGTGCCGAGCGCGAGCGCGGTGGCGGCGGCGAGATGGAGCGCGGTGCGCCGCAGCGCCGCGTACGGATCGGTCTTCGCGAGGGTCGTCTTCATGGCTCACGACGCTAGCGATCGCCGCATCAGGGCGCGCTTGACCAAGGCGACCGCGCGCTTAACGAAACCGTGGAAAACGCGGTCGAATGTGCACGGGCGTTGATCCGCGCTGCATGTCGCGTGCTCGCCGCTGAACGCATGCGTCGAGCGGCCCTTGTCGTCGCCTCCACGAACGCGTGCTTCACTGCGATCACCCCCATGCGATGGAGCGATGCCATGGCACGCTGGCCCGGCTGGTCCGATGACGACACGCTCCTGCTCGCCCTCGACGACGCGCCGCCCGCGCAATCGGTCGAGATCGACGGCCGACGCTTCCAGCCCAAGGACGAACTCCACGTCACGCTCGTCGGGCGTGCCTTGGGCGCGGAGCTGCGTCGCGCGCTCGGCGGCCGGCTCGAGGCCGCGACGCGGCCGGCCTTCGAGGCGCTCGACTGGTCGCACGCCTACACCGGCGAGCGTCGCCTGATCGAGGCCTCGTGCACCGGCGACGACGGCAGGCGCGGCCCGGTCGCCTCGATCATCGAGCTCGTCGAGCTTCCGGCCCTGCCCTTTTTCCATCGCTGGCTCGGCGAGCTGCTCGGTCGCCAGGTCGCGGTGCCGCCGCCGCACGTCACGCTGTACACGCACGGCCGCGCCAGGGGGATCGGGCTCGCGACGCCGCGCCTGCTGCGCGCGCGGACGCGCCGCGTGCTCGACGCCGCGGAGGCGTAGCCCGTCTCACCGCGGTCTGGGTCTCACAGGCTGCGACGTCGATCCGGCCCAATCCGCTCCGTCGACACGAGGAGCGGACATGGCGAACGGGCTGGTGGCGCAGGATCCCGAGGCGGGTGCAGCGAACGGCGATGCCGCATCGATGTTCCCGACCGCACTCGCGCCGCGAAGCGAGCGCCGCGACGGCGCCGGCCTCACCCAGGCGCTGGCGCGCCGCTACGGCGATCGCATCACCGGCCACTTCTCGATTCCCGGCCGCGACGGCCGCTATGCGGAACTGCCGGCCGACGTACCGGCCGCGCTCGCCGGTGCGCTGAAGTCGCGCGGCATCGAGCGGCTCTACAGCCACCAGGCCGAGGCCTGGGCCGCCGCGCGGCGCGGCGAGCATCTCGTCGTCGTCACCCCCACCGCCTCGGGCAAGTCGCTCTGCTACACGCTGCCGGTGGTGACCGCGGCCATGGAGCGCGGCGCGAAGGCGCTGTACCTGTTTCCCACCAAGGCGCTCGCGCAGGACCAGGTCGCCGAGCTGCTCGATCTCTCTCGCGCCGGTGATCTCGGGCTCAAGGCCTTTACCTTCGACGGCGATACGCCCGGCGATGCGCGGCAGGCGATCCGCCTGCACGGCGACATCGTGGTGAGCAATCCCGACATGCTCCACCAGGGGATCCTGCCGCACCACACCAAGTGGGCGCAGTTCTTCGAGAACCTTTCGTTCGTGGTGATCGACGAGGTGCATACCTATCGCGGCGTGTTCGGCAGCCACGTCACCAACGTGCTGCGCCGGCTCAAGCGCATCTGCGCGTTCTACGGCGCGAATCCGCAGTTCATCCTGTGCTCGGCCACGATCGGCAATCCGCAGCAGCATGCGGAAGGGCTGATCGAGGCGCGCGTCACCGCGATCACCGAGTCGGGCGCGCCCACCGGCGACAAGCACGTGCTGCTGTGGAACCCGCCGGTGGTCAATCCGGACCTCGGCCTGCGCGCAAGCGCCCGCTCGCAGAGCAACCGCATCGCGCGGCTCGCCATCAAGTCGGGCCTGAAGACGCTGGTGTTCGCGCAGACGCGGCTGATGGTCGAGGTGCTGACCAAGTACCTCAAGGACGTCTTCGACAACGATCCGCGTAAACCTGCGCGCATCCGCGCGTATCGCGGCGGGTATCTTCCGACCGAGCGCCGCGAGGTCGAGCGCTCGATGCGCGCCGGCCACATCGACGGCATCGTCAGCACCTCTGCGCTCGAGCTCGGCGTGGACATCGGCGCGCTCGACGTGGTGATCCTCAACGGCTATCCCGGCTCGGTCGCTGCCACGTGGCAGCGCTTCGGTCGCGCGGGCCGCCGGCAGCAGCCTTCGCTCGGCGTGATGGTGGCCAACTCGCAGCCGCTCGACCAGTACGTCGTGCGCCATCCCGAGTTCTTCATCGAGGCATCGCCCGAACATGCGCGCATCGCGCCGAACCAGCCGCTGATCCTGTTCGACCACATCCGCTGCGCGGCGTTCGAGCTGCCGTTCGTGGCGGACGAGCGTTTCGGCCCGATCGAGCCGGAGCTGTACCTCGAAGCGCTCGCCGAGAGCGAGGTGGTGCATCGCGAGGGCGACCGCTGGGAGTGGATTGCCGACAGCTATCCCGCGAACGCGGTGTCGCTGCGCTCGGTCGCGGACGGCAACTTCGTCGTCGTCGACCGCACCGACGGCCGCCAGCAGATCATCGCCGAGGTCGACTACTCCGCCGCCGCGCTCACGCTCTACGAAGGCGCGATCCACATGGTGCAGTCCACGCCCTACCAGGTGGAGCGCCTCGACTGGGAGGGCCGCAAGGCCTACGTGACGCGCACGTTCGTGGATTACTACACCGACTCCATCGACTACACGAAGCTCAAGGTGCTCGCGGAGTTCGACCGCGGCACCGCCGGCGACGGCTCCGCGCACCACGGCGAGGTGCACGTGGTCCGGCGCGTGGCCGGCTACAAGAAGATTCGCTACTACACGCACGAGAACATCGGCTACGGCCCGGTCACCCTGCCCGACCAGGAGCTGCATACCACCGCGGCCTGGTGGCAACTGCCCCAGCCGCAACTGCTGGCCTGGTTCGCCTCGCGGCAGGATGCGTTGGATGGCTTCCTCGGCGCCGGCTACGCGCTGCACGTGGTCGCCACGCTCGCGGTGATGGCCGATGCGCGCGACCTGCAGAAGGCGGTCGGCAACGGCGACGGCGCGTGGTTCGCCACGAGCGATGCGAACGGGCGCGGGCAGGTCCGCGGCGGCGAAGGACAGGAGCTCGCACCCTTCGAGCTGCAGCAGTTCGTGCCGACGATCTACCTCTACGACAACTTCCCCGGCGGCGTCGGGCTCAGCGAGCCGCTGTGGACGCGCCAGGCCGAACTCGTGCAGCGCGCCGTGGAACTCGTCGAGCGTTGCGACTGCCGTGCGGGCTGCCCGGCGTGCGTCGGCCCGGTGCTCGCCGGCGACGAGGAGCGTGATGCGGCGGCCTCGCCGAAGGCGCTCGCGCGCCGCGTGCTCACGCTGCTCGCGCGCGGCCGCGAAGCGCTCGAGGCCGAGGCGTCGGCGCGCGCACTGGAGCGCGACGCATGACGCTCACCCTCGATCGCCTGCGTGCGCTCAAGCGCCAGGCGGGCGCGACCGACGCCGCGCCACCGACCGCCTCATCGGTGCCGTCCGCGCTGCGCGAGCCACCGGTCGTGTCGGCCGCTGCCGTCGCACCGTGGGATGCCGTGCTCGCGACGGATGCGAAGTCGGTGCCGACCGCCCCGCCCCACGCCGGCGCCGGCGCTGCGCGCGATCCGGCCGCGACCGACGCCCTGCGCCGGCTGCTCGGCCTGCGCGAGCGCGGACCCGCGCCCGCACGTGCACGTTCGCGCGATCGGTCGCTGCCCGGTACGGAGATCGACGAGGGGCTGTGGCTGATCGAATCCCGCGTGGTGCGCACGCCGCCCGATCTTCCGCTGCCGCTCGCCTTCGCGCGCCGCGACGGCCACGTCGACGCGCACGACCTGCTGTTCTTCGACACGGAGACCACCGGGCTCGCCGGCGGCACCGGCACGCGCGCCTTCATGATCGGCGCGGCTGACTGGTTCGACGGCGCGCTGCGCGTGCGCCAGCTGCTGATCGCGAACATGGCCGCCGAGCGCGCGATGCTGCGCGAGTTCGCCTCGTGGCTCGCGCCGTCGACGGTGCTCGCGAGCTACAACGGCCGCAGCTACGACGCACCGCTGCTGCGCACGCGCTATCGCCTTGCGCGACTGCCCGACGCCCTGCACGGGCTCGACCACCTCGACCTGCTGCATCCCTCGCGCCGCCGCTGGCGGGGGCGTTGGGAAAACTGCCGGCTCGCGACCATCGAGCGCGAGGCGCTGCGCATCCTCCGCGAGGACGACCTGCCCGGCTCGCAGGCGCCTGCGGCCTGGCTGTCGTTCCTCCGTGGCGGGGCTTCGACCAACCTGCGGCGCGTCGCCGAGCACAACCGTCAGGACGTCGCAACGCTCGCTGAGCTGATGTTGTGCCTGTGCGATGAACGGCCTGAACGGTCTTGACGCCCCGACGACAACGTGCAACCCAGTCTGAAGCCTCCTCCCCGGGAGAGCGCCCGATGGCCCTGCACGCGAACCCCAACGATGCCGCCTTTCCCCGCCTGCTCGTCCCGGTCGTCGTGCTGATCGCATCCGTCGCCGCGTGCAGCGTGATGCCGCCCGCCGACGCCGGCACGCCTTCGGCCTGCCAGCCGGGCAATGCCGACCGCTGGGTCGGCCGCGCGGCGAGCGCCGAGATCGTCGAGCAGGCCCGCCAGGCCAGCGGCAGCGAGACGGTGCATCTGCGCATGCCCGGGGATGCGACCGACACCCGCGTGCGCAGCGACCGCCTGAGCCTGGAGCTCGACGAGCGCAGCATCATCGCGCGCGCGACCTGCGGCTGAGCGTTGACGCCGCATTACGCGGCCCGCCGCTAGCGTCGCCCGCTCCCGACCCGGAGCGCCTGCCGCATGATGCCCATCGCCCGACCCGTCCTGATCGCATTCGCCGTGGCCGCGCTGGCCGCCTGCAGCACCACCGCCGCCCCGCCCATGAGCGATCCCAATCCTCCGTCGGACGGCACCGCGTCCTGCAATGCCGCTCCCGCCCAGACGATGGTCGGGCAGGTGGCGACGGCCGCGAACGTCGAACAGGCGCGGACGCTCGCCGGTGCGCGCATCGCGCGCATCATCAAGCCGGGGATGATGGTCACGATGGAGTACATCGAGGGCCGCCTGAACATCGACGTCGACGAGAAGAATGTCATGACGCACATCCGCTGCGGCTGAGCCGCGGCGGCGTCGCGCGGCCGCGGTGCATTCGATCGCAGCGGCGGCGCGACGCATCGACGGAGCGATCGACAGGGGCTGCGTTCGGTCCCCGCACGGTGTCCACGTCGTTGCACTGACAGAGTGGCGCGGTCTTCCGATCGCGTCGGTCGGGCGCTTCGCCTACGGATCGATCAGGGCGCGACCGCGACCGTCCGGGTTGCGCCCGATCGCCGCGCAGGCGCGGTGCGTCCGCGTGCACTCACGCGTGCGGCTGGCGCCTCGCGGGCACGGGTGCGTCGCGATCCCGCCTTCGGCGCGCGATGCGCGGCGCGCAGGAAGGCAAGCGCCGCCCGCTCCCAGTTGCGCACGCCGGCGCAGTCGCGCTGGAGCCGCCCTTCGCGCCAGGCCGCGAAGACCGCGGGATCGATGTAGGCCTTGCGGCAGACCGACGGCGTGTTGCCGAGCAGTGTCGCGACCTCACTGACGACCTGCTTCTCGATCGAGGCGAGCGCACGGTCGCTCGCGTCCCCGGGCAGTTCGATCGCGGCGAAGCGCTCGATCGCGGCGAGCGTGCCGCCCCAGGTGCGGAAGTCCTTGGCGGTGAATGCCTCGCCCATCGCCTCGCG
Organism: Lysobacter humi (ex Lee et al. 2017); assembly: GCF_054781815.1. Taxonomy (NCBI): domain Bacteria; kingdom Pseudomonadati; phylum Pseudomonadota; class Gammaproteobacteria; order Lysobacterales; family Lysobacteraceae; genus Lysobacter; species Lysobacter humi (ex Lee et al. 2017). The sequence continues at coordinate 29,809 of NZ_BAAGTR010000010.1, forward strand.
CAGGTAGTCGTTGACCTGCGCCGAGCCCACGGGCTGCACGTTCCCGTCGTCGTCCTGGTATTGGAACAGGGCCTGCCCCGGCAGTTGCTGGCATCGCTGCACGAGCCGGGCGAGGTTCGCGTCGTCGAGCACGATCTCGTGCTCCAGGCCGGACTTGCCGCGGAACGAGAACTTCGCGCGGCCACCGCGCAGGAAGCCCACGTGGCGGTTGCGCAGGGTGGTCAGGCCGAAGGACTTGTTGCTGCGCGCGTAGGCGTCGTTGCCCACGCGGATCAGCGTGCGCGCCATCACCGAGACCACGATCGCGAGCACCTTCTCGCGGGGGAAGCCCGCCGCCTTGAGGTCCCGGGAAAGCCGCCGGCGCAGCTTGGGCAGGGCCTCGCCGAACGCCACGATCCGCTCGAACTTGCCGTCGCCGCGCACGCTCGCCCAGTCGGGGTGGTAGCGGTACTGCTTGCGGCCGCGGGCGTCGCGGCCGGTGGCCTGCAGGTGGCCCTGCGGGTCGGCGCAGATCCACACATCCGTATAGGCCGGCGGGATCGCGAGCGCGCGGATCCGCGCGAGCGTGGCTGCGTCGCGCACGGGGCGGCCGTCGGCACCGGTGTAGGCGAAGCCGTCGCCCCGCTTGCGGCGGCGGATGCCCGGCGCGGTGTCACAGACGTAGACCAGGCCCGCCTGCTTCGCGGCCTGCACGTTGTCGGCCGGGCCGGGTGCGGAATCGACGTCCATGGACGGCCGAGCATCCGCAGCACCGCGTCAACGGCGCGGCAAGCGCGCGGGCCGGTTCAGGCGGTGGTGGGCTGCGGACGCGGTGCGTGGCGCATCGCGATGAGCAGCGCGCTGCCGAGCACGATCGCGGCGAGGAAGAAGGCGGCGCCGGGCTGGTAGACCGGCGCGTTCTTCCCGATGAACCAGCCGAACGTGCCGGCGAACAGTGCGGGCGCGACGATGCCGGCCAGGCTCACCAGGCTCATGATGGCGCCCTGCATGCGGCCCTGCGCCTCGGGGCCGACCTCGCGCGTGATCAGCGCCTGCGTGGCCGGCTGCGCGAGCGCCCACAGCGAGCTGACCGGCATCGCGGCGAGGAACAGCCACGGCGACGTCGCCATCGCATATGCCCCGAAGCCGAACACGCCGCAGCCCAGTCCCAGCAGCAGCGTGCGCCGCTCGCCGAGGCGCTTGACGATCCGGCCCACCAGCACTGCGTTGACGATCACGCTGAGCACGCCGACCAGCGCGAGGACGTAGCCGACCTGCTTCTCGTCCCAGCCGTAGCGCTCGTCGCCGAACAGCACGAACGTGCTCGGGTAGACGTAGTGCGCCATGTTCGCGAGCAGCACCACCGCGGCGAGCCCCCAGATCTGCGGATAGCGCCGGAGCAGGTGCACCGAGCCCATCGGCCGGGCATGCGACCAGTCGAACTTCGGCGTGCGCTTCTCCTTCGGCAGCGACTCCGGCAGCACGAACAGGCCGTAGAGGAAGTTCGCCAGCGCGAGCACCGCCGCCGCCCAGAACGGCAGGCGATGGTCGATGTCGCCGAGCAGGCCGCCCATCAGCGGGCCGACGATGAAGCCCAGGCCGAAGGCGGCGCCGATCATGCCGAAGCTCTTGGCGCGGTCGGCCGGCGCGGTGACGTCGGCGATGTAGGCATTCGCCGTGGTGAAGCTCGCCGAGGTGATCGCCGAAATGATCCGGCCGACCATGAGCCACATCAGCGACGGCGCGAGCGCCATGAAGATGAAGTCGAGCCCGAGGCCCAGGCAGGACAGCAGGATCACCGGGCGACGGCCGAAGCGGTCGCTCAGCGCGCCCTGGATCGGCGAGGTCACGAACTGGATCGCCGCGAAGACGGTACCGAACAGGCCGATCCAGTAGGCGGCGTGCTCGGTGTCACCGCCGACGAAGGATTCGACCAGGTGCGGCAGCACCGGGATGATCAGGCCGAACGCCAGCACGTCGATCAGCACGGTGACGAAGATGAAGGCGAGCGCGGCGCGGCGCGCGGTGCCGTGCGGGGTCGAGGCGTCCACGGGGTTCCGGGGTGATGCGGCGAGCGGGCGAGTCTAGCGCCCGCGGGCGGCGCTGGCCCGTGCCGGCTTCACCGCGCCGCCGCGCGGTCGAGCAGGCGCAGGAAGGCCGGCGCGTACGCCGGCTGCCGCGTGGCGTCCATGTGCCCGGCGCCGGGCACGACGAGCAGTTCCTTCCGTGCGGCCGGCACGGCGGCGGCGTCGTACAGCGCCCGCGCCATCGCCGGGCGCGTGGTGGCGTCGCGCTCGCCGGCCACCAGCAGCAGCGGCTCGTCGAGCACCGGCATCAGCGCGGCATTGCCGCGGCCGGCCAGGCGCCGGTCGGGCTCGACGCGCCGCACGTACCACGGCAAGCCGGTGAAGCCGCCGATCCAGTCCTCGGCCGTCGTGGCGGTGGCCTCGAGCACCAGCGCATCGAGCCGCCGCACCTCGGCGACATGCCCGGCGACGAAGCTGCCGAGCGAGTGGCCGTGGATCACGAGCGGGCGCGCGGCGACGTCCGGCAGGCCGTGCGCGCGGTCGAACAGGGCGACGCCGTCGGCGAGCAGCGCATCGAGCGTGGCGGTGCCCGTGCTCGCGCCGTAGCCGCGGTGGTCGAAGGCGATCACGTCGACGGGCAGGTCGCGATAGGTCTTCAGCACATGCGAGTGGTGCTGCGCGAGCACGAAGCCGTTGCCACCGAAGTACAGCACCGTCGCCCGCGCGCCGGGCCGATGGAAACGCGCGCCGCGCAGCACGCCGTTCGCGGTCTCGACGGCGAGCGGTTCGACCGTCCAGCCGCCTTCGGCGATCGTGCCGGCCTCGACGGGCGCGCCCGGGCGCGGGCGGACGATGTTGTGCTCGGCGATGCGCACGACGCAGCCGGCGAGCAGGCCCGTCGCGAGTACCGCGGTGATGAGGGTGCGCAGGGGCATCGGGCGTCCTTGCCGGGCGGAACGCCGATTATGCCGACCGCGATCGCGGGCTCACGCGCCGTCCGGCGAGGGCAGCGCCGCCGCGGTATCGGCCTGCAGGTCGCGGCGCTCGCGCCAGTTGCGCGGCAGGCGGTTGTGCACGGCGGTCGACGCGATCGCCGCGTGGCCGACCGCGACCGCGATCTGGTTGAGCGCACTGACCACGTCGCCCACCGCGTACAGGCCGTCGACGCTCGTCTGGCAGTGCTGGTCGACCTCGATCTCGCCCTGCGCGTCGAGTCGTGCGCCCACCTGCCCGGCGAGCGCGGAATGCGGCCGGCTGCCGAGCGTCGGATAGAGCGTGTCGAAGCGCAGGTCGGTGCCGTCGGCGAAGCACGCGACCGCGCCGTCGGCTTCGAAGGCGAGCGATGCCGGCGTGGGATACACGGCGATGCCCGCGTCGAACGCCTTGCGTGCGGTCTCCGCGGAGGCGGGGGCATCGTCGCTGGTGATCAGGCTGACGTCCTCGGAGAACGTCCGCAGGAACAGCGCATGGCCGATCGTATCCTCGATGGGGCCGTAGACGGCGACGCGGCAGTCGCTCGCCTCGTAGCCGTCGCAGACCGGGCACAGGCGGACCGCGCCGGCGGCGATGCCCTGCTCGAGCCCCTCGAGCGGCGGCATCACGTCCTCGATGCCGGTGGCAAGGATCACGTGGCGCGCGCGCCAGCGCCGGCCGTCGGCGGCGGTCGCCTCGAAGAGGTCGCCGTCCTTCGCGAGCTGCGCGATGCAGGCCGTCTCGATCCGTGCGCCGTAGCCCTCCGCCTGCTCGCGCTGCTGGGCGAGCAGCGTCGTGCCGTGCACCCCCTGGGGGAAGCCGGGGCAGTTGTGCGACGTGGGGATCCAGCGCGCGCGGCTCTTGCCGGCGTCGACGACGAGGATGCGCCGGTGGTAGCGCACGAGATACGTCGCGCAGGTCAGGCCGCCCGGCCCGGCGCCCACGATCAGGCAGTCGAGGATCCCGGGGTCGCTCATGCGTGCTCCAGAAGTCGCAGGCCGAAGCCGTCGCCCGGCGCGTTCCAGCGCGCGCAGGTGCGCAGGCCGGCACGCGCGACGAGCGTGTCGAAGTCGGCGTCCGTGTACTTGTGCGAGATCTCAACAAAGATCGGCTCGCCCGCCTCGAAGTGCACGGCGTGGCCGGCGACGTGCACGACCTGCGCGCAGCGGCTCACCAGGGCCGTCTCGATGCGCGAGCGCTCGGCTGAGTACACCGCGCGGTGCGCGAAGCGGCGGCGGTCGAAATCCGCGCCGACCTCGCGGTTGATGCGTGCGAGCAGGTTGAGGGTGAACGCCGCGGTGACCCCGGCCGCGTCGTTGTAGGCGGCCTCCATCGTCGCGACGTCCTTGACGAGGTCGATGCCGAGCAGCGCGCAGCCGCCCCCGCCCATCGTCTCGCGCATCGCATCGAGCAGCTCGACCGAAGCGATCGCGTCGAAGTTGCCGAGCGTGGAGCCCGGGAAGAACACCAGCGTGCGCGCGGCGGGCTCGAGCGGGGGCGGCAGTGGCACCGGCCGGGTGAAGTCGGCGCAGACGGGCAGCATCTGCACTTCGGGAAACGCGTAGGCGAGCCGTTGCGTAGCATCGAGCAGCGTCTCGCGCGAGATCTCCACCGGCGTGTAGGCAACGGGCGAAGCCAGTCCACCGAGCAGCACCTGCGTCTTGCGCCCGCTGCCGCTGCCGTATTCGACGACGTGCGCGTCGGCGCCGACGGCGGCGCGGATCGCCGGCATCGCCCGCTGCAGCAGTGCGAGTTCCACGCGCGTGAGGTCGTACTCGGGCTGCCGGGTGATCTCCTCGAACAGCTGCGAGCCACGCGCGTCGTAGAAGTATTTCGACGGCAGCGTCTTCGGCGTGCCCGCGAGGCCGGCGAGCACGTCGCCGCGCAGGTCGTCGGGCGTGGGGCAGAGGTCGAGCAGCGCGGGCTGGAAGGGCAGCGCGCGCAGGCGCGAAGGGGCGTGGATCAGGCTCATGCGATGTCCCGGGCCAGGCGCAGGCCGGCGAATTGCCAGCGCGCCCACGGCGGAAAGAAGTTGCGGTAGCTGGCGCGCAGGTGGCTCGCCGGACTCGCGCAGCTGCCGCCGCGCAGCACCCACTGGCTCACCATGAACTTGCCGTTGTATTCGCCGAGCGTGCCGTCGAGGGGGCGGAAGCCCGGATACGGCGTGAATGCGCTCGACGTCCATTCCCAGACGTCGCCGAACAGCTGGCGCAGGCCCTCGCCGGGCGTCGGGGCCGGCTGCAGCAGGTCGCGCTCGGCGAAGTTGCCCTCGACCGCGACGCCCTGCGCCGCGCGTTCCCACTCGGCCTCGGTGGGGAGGCGCGCGCCGGCCCAGCGTGCGAAGGCATCGGCCTCGTAGTAGGACAGGTGCGCGACCGGCGCCTCCGCGTCCAACTCGCGCACGCCGCCGAGGGTGAATTCGCGCTCGTCGTCGAGCCAGTACAGCGGGCGCTTCCAGCCGTGCTTGCGCAGGCGGTTCCAGCCTTCGCTCAGCCACAGCGTGGGCGTGCGGTAGCCGCCGTCGCGCACGAAGTCGCGGAACTCGCCGCAGGTGACCGGGCGCGTGGCGAGTGCGAAGGCACCGACGAGTGCCCGGTGACGCGGCGATTCGAGGTCGAAGGCGAAGGCGTCGCCGGCATCGGGCCAGCATGGCGCGCCGAGCTCCACGATCGCCTCGTCGAAGCGCTGCCATCGCATCGCGCCTGCGCTCGCGCGCGGCGCGGGCAGATCGTCGCGGTAGGCGGGCAGCAGCGGACTGCACGAGAACGCGTGCTTGATGTCGGTGAGCAGCAGCTCCTGGTGCTGCTGCTCGTGCTGCAGGCCGAGCTCGACGCGCTGCGTCAGGACGGGATCGAGCGCGCCGCGGACGAGTGCCTGCTGCAGCGATGCGTCGACGCGCGCACGGTAGTCGCGCACCTGCGCGAGCGTCGGCCGCGACAGCAGGCCGCGCCGCGGCCGTTCGTGCATCGGCCCGGCGCCCTGGTAGTAGCTGTTGAACAGCACGTGCCAGTCCGGCTCGGGGACGGTATAGCCGGGCAGCTCGCAGAGCACGAACTTCTCGAAGAACCATGTGGTGTGCGCCAGGTGCCACTTGGTGGGACTCGCGTCCGGCATCGACTGCAGCATTGCGTCCTCGGGCCCGATCGGTGCGGCGAGCGCGCAGGTGCGGGCCCGCACCGCGGCAAGGCGCGTGGCGAGGTCGGCGGCGCGGGGACGCATCGGGACGTCCCGCGCGGCGGCAGGCGGGGCATCGAGGATCGACATGCGACAAGCCTCGCCCGCGCGTCGCGATGGCCGGGTGAGGGGTCGGTCACGCGTCGCCGCATCGACGCCGCTACAGTGCCGCCGATGCGCGATCTCACCACCGCCCGCGATGCCTTCGACCTGCCCGACGGCGTGCTCTACCTCGACACCGCGTCGAATGCGCCGCGCCTGCGCGCGGTCGATGCGGCGGGGCGCGCCGCGTGGGCGGCCGGGCGCATGCCGTGGCGGCCCGCGATGGATGCGTGGGAGGCGGACGTCGAGCGCGTGCGCGGACTCGCCTCGCAGCTGTTCCACGCCGATGCACGGGCCGATGCCGACGCGGTCGCGCTGCTGCCCTCGGTCGCACACGGCATGGCGATCGCCGCGGCGGCCTCGCCGCTGCGCGCGGGCGACGTCGTCGCGATGCTGGAGGGCGAGTTCCCCTCGACGCTGCTGCCGTGGCAGCGCCGGTGCGCGGAGGCGGGCGCGCGGCTCGTCGCGCTGCCGCGCGAGGACGCGACCGCCCGCCTGCTCGAGCGCCTCGGCCGCGAGCGCCTCGATGTCCTGGTGCTGTCGGCCGTGCACTGGCGCGACGGCCGCGTGCTCGACCTCGACGCGATCGCCGAGGCGGCGCAACGGCAAGGCGTGGCGCTCGTGCTCGACCTCAGCCAGAGCCTCGGCGTGCTGCCCTGCGATGTCGCACGCTGGCGTCCGGCCTTCGTCGCGAGCGTGGCCTACAAGTGGCTGCTGGCGGGCAAGGGCCTCGTACCGCTGTGGGTGGCGCCCGAATGGCGCGAGCGCGTGGTGCCGTTGGAGCAGCACTGGCAACAGCGCGCGCCGTTAGCGCCATGGCGCTTCGACATGGATGCCGCGCCGCCCTACCGCGCCGGCGCGCGGCGCCTCGACGGCGGCGAGATCGCCGACCCGCTGCGGCTGGCGGTCCTCGAAGCGGGCCTGCGCCAGGTGCTCGAGTGGACGCCCGCGGCGATCGCGACGCGCCTTGCGCCGTTGACCGCGCGGCTCGTGGCACGCCTCGACGGCGCCGGCGTGGGCGCATGGCTGCAGCGACCGGGGTCGCCGCATCTGATCGGCGTCGCACCCCCGCCCGAGCGCCTCACCGCGGTGCGTGAACGGCTTATGCAGGCGCAGGTCATCTGCACGGAACGCGACGGCGTCTTTCGACTCGCGCCGCACCTGCACGTCGACGAGGCCGACATCGACCGCGTCGCCGACGCGTTCGTGGCGGCACGCTAGCCCGACGTAGGCGTCGGTACGCGCGGCGCGGCGGAGGGTCGTGCGGTCGCGTGCCGCGCTCGGCTCGCCCTGCCGGCCTGCGCACCGACGACGCCGCCGCATCAGGTGGAGTGCGTGGCCTCATCTGCCGCAGGCTTCGTGGCCTCGCCGACAGGGAATCGCCCGGGCTTGATCGTGGGCTTCTTCAACAGCAGCAGTCGGTGCTCGATGCGGTCCGGCTCGTCCGCGGGCAGGCCTGCACTGCGCAGCTCCTGGCGCCAGCGGTGGAGATCGGCGCTCAGACGCTGCAGCAGGGCGGCGGCGACGCGCTCCGCATCGCAGCAGCTCGCCTGATCACCTTCGACGAAGCCGGTGGTCGGCCGGTTGCGCAGCCGGAGGTAGGTGGGCCGGCCGGGGACCTGCCCGAGCCAGTGGAAGAATCCGTCGACCTGGCGCTTGATCGTGCGTCGCCACAGGTGCGCATGCAGCTCGGGCTCACGTGCATCGAGCAAGACCGCGGTGAGCGGTGCCATGAAGTCGACGCAATTGCCCGCCGTCCAGTTCGCCAGGATCACGCGCGCGAGGGCGGCATGCCGGCCCTCGGCGATCCACAGGTCACGCACCGCCTCGAAGGCGGCCTGCACGCGCTGCGGGTGGTCGGCCGCGCTGCCCGGCCGCATCCGCCGGGCATGCTCCCGCCAGAAGCGCGAGGCGCCCACGGCCGGCGCGGCTCAGCGCCCGCTGCGGATGAACTGCAGGAACTCGGCGCGGGTGCGCGCGTCCTCGCGGAAGCTGCCGAGCAGCGTCGAGGTGGTCATCGATACGCCGCGCTTGTGCACGCCGCGGGTGGTCATGCATTCGTGGCTCGCCTCGATCACCACGCCCACGCCGCGCGGCTGCAGCACGCGGGCGATCACCTCGGCGATCTGCGCGGTCATCTTCTCCTGCACCTGGAAGCGCCGCGCATAGGCATCCACGACGCGGGCGAGCTTGCTGATGCCCACCACCTTGCCGTCGGGCAGGTAGCCCACGTGCGCGCGGCCGATGATCGGCGCCATGTGGTGCTCGCAGTGGCTCTCGAACTCGATGTCGCGCAGCACGACCATCTCGTCGTAGCCCGCGACTTCCTCGAAGGTGCGCTTGAGGTAACCCTCGGGATCGGTGGCGTAGCCGGCGAACCAGTCGCCGTAGGCATCGACGACGCGGCGCGGCGTGTCGAGCAGACCCTCGCGCGTCGGATCGTCGCCCGCCCAGCGCAGCAGGGTGCGCACCGCCTGCTCGGCCTCGTCGCGGGTGGGCTTGTCGGTATCGGCCATCGGGCGGCTCGCGGCAGCGGCGGGAGCGCATCGTAGCGCAGCGCCCGGTCGTGCCCGATGCGCGGGCGGCGGGACACAGCGGTGCGCGCCCGGCTGCATCCGAAAAGGACAGGGGCCGGTTGCCCGGCCCCTGTGTGCTGCGGGTAGCAGTCGCAGCGGTTGGATCATCGGCGACGGGCGTGTCGCCCGGCGGCGTGGCGATCCGGACCTCGGCAGCCCGGATGTCGCGTCACGGTCGAGTCGCTACCGGTCGGTACGGGCGGCCGGACCTGGCTTCGGGCCCGGCGCAGCGATCACGCGGCGGTGCCGCGCAGCGATCGCTCATCGCCCATCGCGGTCGGCGTCGCCCGGGATGGCGCGCTCGATGTGGTTCCAGCCGTCCTTCACCGCGCCGCGCGCTTCGCCCCAAGCCAGGCGCGAGTTGCCGCGACGGGTGTCCCAGTCGCGCTCGAGCTGCGGCTCGACGGTGTCGAAGCTCTGCCCGCTGTACTGCGAGCGCGTGTCGTACGCATAGCGGTAGGCGGGCTGGTAGTCGTTCCAGTCGCGATCCGACTTGTAGTAGTCGGCGGTCGAGTAGGTCTGCTTGAAGTGGTCTTCGTAGTCGGTCGGGTTGACCGCTTCGGCGATCGAGTCGCCGGCCTTCGAGCCGACGATGCCGCCGGCGACGGCGCCCACCAGGCTGCCGACCGGACCCGCGGCCGAACCGATCGCGGCGCCGGTCACCGCGCCTGCAACCGCACCCGTGCCTGCACCGAGGCTGTGGTCTTTCTTGACGTCGCTCATCGTGGACTCCGTTGTCGTGGGGCCGTGGGCCACATTGCCCAGGGTTCCCGGCCAACGTAGGCAGCGGCCGGTACAACCGGAGTGAAGAAATCGCTGCGACGGTGATACGGCTGCTTAACGAACGCGTTCAGCTAATGCCAAGGCGTCGTGCAAGCCCGGAGACGCGACGCGCGTGCCGCGCGAGCGCGAAATCGAGCGTCGACGCTGGCCCGAGCACGTGCAGTTCGCTGCGCGCACGGGTCAGCCCGGTGTAGACGAGCTCGCGCGAGAGCACGCGCGTCTCCACCGACGGCAACTGCAGCCAGACCGCATCGAATTCGGAGCCCTGTGCCTTGTGCACCGTGGTGGCGAATGCGCTCGCATGCGCGGGCAATGCCGCGGGATGGAAGCCGCGCACGCCGTCGGCGCCCTCGAACCACGCGAGCAGCGTGCCGTCGACATCGCGCAGGCAGACACCGACGTCGCCGTTGAATAGCCCGTGCTTGGCGCTGTTCTCGGTCACCATCAGCAGGCGCCCGTGGAAATACGGCTCGCGCTGCGGGCCGGCGAGTGCGAGCTCGATGCGCGCATTGAGCTGCGTCGCGCCCTGCGGGCCGTCGCGCAGCGCGGTCAGCACGCGGCAGCGGCCGAGCTGCGCGAGGGCCTCGGCCGGCTCGCGTACCGCGCGCAGCGCGCGCCACGGCCGCAGCACGGCCTCGCGAGTAGGCGGCGCAAGCGGATCGAGCGCGTCCTCATGCCAGTGCAGACCGCGCGCGCCCGTGCGCAGCGTCGACAGCGCCGCGGCCGCGTCGCCGCGCCGCACCGCCTCGGCGAGCGGCGCGAGCTCCAGTGCGTCGGTCTGGCGATAGCCGCGATCGAGGTGCACGCGCCGGCCTGCGAGCGGCGCCTGGGGCGATGGCGCCGCGTCGGCGGCATCCGACAGCGCGGCGAGCACGTCGCCGGCCTCGACCGACGGCAACTGGTCGCGATCGCCGAGCAGCAGCAGGCGTGCGCCGGTCGGCAGCGCTTCGACGAGCTTGCACATCAGCGGCAGGTCGACCATCGAGGCCTCGTCGACCACGACGATGTCGAGCGGCAGCGGATGGCGGGCGTCGAACCGCGCGCGCGGCTGGCCCGGTGCAAGGCCGATGAGGCGATGGATCGTCGACGCCCGCTGCGGCAGCGCGTCGCACAGCGCGGCATCGATGCCTTCGCCGCGCAGCGACTCGGCAATGCGGCGCACGCTGCCGGCCATGCGGTCGGCCGCGCGGCCGGTCGGCGCGGCCAGCGCGATGCGGGGCGCCGCCTGGCCGTGCACCCGCGCCTGCGCCGCGAGAAGCACGAGCACACGCGCCACCGTGGTGGTCTTGCCGGTGCCGGGACCGCCGGTGACGAGCAGCAGCGGATGCTCGAGCGCATGCGCAGCGGCGCGCGCCTGCGCATCGGCGGCGTCGCGCTGCGGAAACAGCCGCGCGTGCAGCGCGTCGACCGTGGCGTCGACCGGCATGGCCGGCGCCGTGCACAACCGCGCGAGCGCCGAGGCGAGCCGGCGCTCGTACTCGCGGTAGCGGCGCAGGTAGAGACGGCCGTGCTCGAGCACCAGCGGGCGATCGTCCGCACTGGCCGCGTCCCCGTCCGGCTGCGCCACCCACGGGCACTGCGCGAGCACCGCCCGCCAGGCGTCCGCGCCCGGCCAGTCGACCGCGGGCTCGACGAGCGCGTCCACGCCGTCGGGGTCGAAGGCCGCATGGCCCTGCGCGATCGCGTAGGAGGCGAGCGCCGCGGCGACCAGCACCGGCTCGGCGACCGCGCCATCGAGCCGCTGCAGGCTGTGCGCGAGCGCGAGGTCGATCGGGCGCACCGCGCCGCTGCGCTGCAGGCCGTCGAGCAGGCTCATCGCGGCGCCCCGGCGAACAGCGCGTCGAGCGATTCGACGAGCGCGCGCGGCAGCACCTGCGCGTGGATGCCGGGCGCCGGCGTGCGGCGATAGTCGACGCCGCGGCAGAACACGTAGCGCACGCCGCCGACGTGGCGGTCGTAGTCGTAGGCCTCGCCCAGCCGGAAGCGCAGCCAGCGATGCAGCGCGAGCGTGTAGATCGCCGCCTGCAGCGTGTACTCGCCCTCGTGCATCGCGCGCGCGAGCGAGGCGGGCGCGTAGTCCGGCAGGCGGTTGGTCTTGTAGTCGAGCACGTGGAAGCGCCCGTCGTGCACGTAGACGAGGTCGATCTTGCCGGTCATCAGGCCTTCGAGCGTGCGCCGCGCGCCAAAGCCCTCGCGCTCGCCGAGCAGGCCGTGCGCCTGCACCGTCGCGAGCAGCGCGTCGACCGGCACCTGCTCGAGCGTGAAGTGGAATTCCATTTCCGCACGTCGTTGCGCGGTGGGCAATTCGCACAGGCGCGCGCCTTCGGGCAGGCGCGCGGCGAGCGTGTGGCCGACGAGCGCGGTGAGCAGCGGGACGCCGGCCTCGATCTCGACCTGCGCGTACCCTTCGCCACGGAACGCGTCGACCAGCGCGTCGCGCTGCGTGAGCGGCGCCTCGTCACCCGCCCAGTCGCACCAGGCGGCGAAGTCGACGGTCTCGAACGCGGCGTGCACGACGTCGCCGAAGCGCGTGCCGGAAAAGCGCAGGTCGTCGCCGATGGCGGGCGCGACCGGCTCGCCCGCCGCCGCATCGTCCTCGCGCTCGCCGCGCGGCAGCAGCGTCTCGATCGGGCCGGCGGCCTGTCGTGCGAGCGCGCTGAAGCTGTAGATCGACCAGTCGCGATGAAAGGCCCGCTTCGCGCTGCGTGCCCGCGGCGGCTGGGCCGGCGGCGGCGGGCGCAGCGGAGGGAGCTCGAGCGTGCCCGGGACGCGGTCGTCGACGACGATCTCGCCATCGGCAAGCAGCGCGAGGTCGCCGAGCATGCGCACCAGGGGTGCCTGCCGGTTCGCATACAGCGGCCCGGTGGCGAGCCACAGCGCCTGCTCGGCGCGGGTGAGCGCGACGTAGAGCAGGCGCGCTTCCTCCGCGGCCTCCTCGCGTGCCCACAGTGCCTTGCAGGCCTCGTCCGGCAGCAGGTGCAGCACGCGACGGCCGGCATCGTGCAGCAGGCACCAGCGCGGCGCCCGCTGCGGCGTGCCGATCGCGGCGAAGGGCAGGAACACGAACGGGAACTCGAGGCCCTTGCTCTTGTGCACGGTGAGGATCTGTACGCGACGCGCGTCCGATTCCAGGCGCAGCTGCTGCTCGGGATCGTGCGCGTCGGCGGTGGCGATGCGTGCGCGCAGCCAGTCGACCAGCCCTTGGGGGCCGAGGGCGGCCTGTGCGGCCTCCTGCAAGGCTTCGCCGAGCTGCAGGAAGTCGGCGAGGCGGCGCTCGCCATCGACGAGCTCGAGCAGGCGCGGCGCGGCCTGCGCGCAGAGCTCGTTGACCAGCGCGAGCGGGCCGCTTCGCAGCCAGCGCTCGCGCCAGGCGATCGCGCGCTCGAGCTGGCGACCGCGCGCGGCATCGTCGCGGGCGAGCGCATCGATGCGCGCGGCGTCGAGGCCGACGAGCATCGTCGCGAGCGCGGCATTCAGGCGCAGCGGGTCGGCCGGCGCGAGCAGCGCCTCGAACAGCGCGAGCAGCTCGAGCGCCTGCTCGGTGGCGAACAGCGACGTCCGGCCGGCGGCGACCGCCGCGATGCCGCGCGCGGCGAGCGCGCGTTGGATGCGCAGCGCCTCGTCGTGCTTGCGCACGAGCACCGCGAGGTCCCCCGGCACCACCGCGCGGCCGTCGATGGTGAGCCGGCCCGCGGCGGCGAGCGCAAGCGTCTCGTGGATCGCGTCGACGCAGGCGTCGGTCGTGCGCTCGCGCGAGGTGTCGGCATCGAGATCCTTGCCGTCGGGCGTGGGGGGCAGGCGGCGCACGGTGAGTGCGGGAGCCGGCATGCCGTCACGCAGGCAGGCCGCGTCGACGCGGCGACCGCCTGCCGCCACCGGCTGGAAGCGTATGCGCGGATCGACGAAGGCCTCCGCGCCGAGCGGCGCGTAGAGGCGCTCGACCGCACGCAGCACGCACGGTCGCGAACGGAAGTTGCGCGTGAGGCGCGGCGCCTCGCGTGCGCTTTCGCGGGCGAGCAGGTAGGTGTGCACGTCGCCGCCGCGGAAGCGGTAGATCGCCTGCTTGGGATCGCCGATCAGCGCGAGGAAGCGCGCCGGCGCGGCGTGCACCGCGTCGTCGAGTGCGGGCAGTGGCGCGTCGCCACCGTCGTCCTCGCCGAAGACGCGGCGGAAGATCGCCCATTGGCGGGCATCGGTGTCCTGGAACTCGTCGACGAGCGCAGCGTGGTACTGACCGCGCAGTGCACGCACCAACGCGCGGCCGCGCGGGCCGTCGAGCGCATCGGCGACGCCGTCGATGAGGTCGTCGAAGCCGCGCACTCGGCGCTGGCGCTTGAGCTGCGCGAGGCGCGTGCGTGCGCGCTCACGCAGGCGATGGACGAGTGCGACCGAGCGTGCCTGCCGCCAGTCGGCGTAGCGGGCATGCGCGTCGAGGTAGCCGGCCACCGCATCGAACAGTGGCGAGGCGAGCGTCGACGCATCGCCGCCCTTCTTCACGCAGGCACCGAGCGTGGCGACGGTGAACAGGTCGAGGCGCTCGTCGGGCGGATCGAGCAGGCGCGCGCCGCACCAGTCGTCCATCGCGATGCCGATGCGGTCGAGCGTCTCCGTGCGCACGCGGCCCTTGTTGAGCACGCCCTGCTCGAGCGCGCGGTCGATGCAGGCGCGCGCGTCGGCCGCATGCCGGGGCCACGCCGCGCGCAACTCGTCCGCGGCCCGCTGCAGCGCCTCCAGCGGAGACGGTCCGGGATCGGTCGCCGCCGGCTCGAGCACCGGCGCGCGCAGCAGCAGGCCGAGGTCGCGTGCGAGCTCGTCGGGCCCGGGCCACAGCGCGGTGAGCAGCTCGGCCTCGTCGGCATCGCTGGCGGCGGTGCGCCACAGGTCGGCGGCGACGTTCTCGCGCAGCTCGCGGTCGTCGCCGAGCGCGGCCCCGGCGCCGAAGGCCTCGCCGGCCTCGAGCGCATGCTCGCCGAGCACGCGCGTGCAGAACCCGTGGATCGTATGCACGGCGGCGCAGTCGAGCTCGCGGACGGCCTGCTGCAGGCGCTGGCGCAATGCGGCGGGGTCCTCGACGCGCGACTGGCGCTCGACGAGATGCCGGCACAGCGCGAACTCGTCGTCCGCGTCGTCGCCCGGCAGCACGAGGCCGCCGGCCACGCGCGCGACGAGCTGCAGGCGCCGGCGCAGGCGCTCGCGCAGCTCCTGCGTGGCGGCCTCGGTGAAGGTGACCGCGAGGATCTGCCCGACGCGCAGCCCGCGCTCGACGACCAGGCGCGCGACCAGCGTGGCGAGCGTGTAGGTCTTGCCGGTGCCCGCGCTCGCCTCGATCAGGTGCACGCCGGTGAGCGGCATGTCCAGGAACGGATCGTCGAGCGCGACGACGGCGTCGGGCGGCGGCAGGTCGACGATGCTCACGTGTCGATCTCCGCACGCGCGTGCACCACGGCGTCGAAGATGCGGCGCGCGGTGGCGCGGAATCGCTCGGCCGCGTCGTCGCCGGCGAACGGATCGCGCCCGCGCAGCGTCAGGCGCATCGCCGGCGTGCGCCCCTCCGCCCAGCGCCGCGTGCCGGCCCAGCGCTCGCGCGCCGCCTTCCAGCCCGCATCGTCCTGGTCGTGCCACCAGGCCCAGCCCGCGTAGGCGCCGAACGGCAGCGGCTCGCGCACGCCGGCCTCGCGCAGCGCGAGCAGCGCGGCGAGCGCCGACCGCGCCTGCGCCGCTGCGATCGGTGCCCGCTCGAGCACGTCGACGCGGCCGTCGTGCACCGCGAACTGCAGGAGGGGGCGCGGGTGGCCGGCGGCGTTGGCGGCGAGCCAGTCGAGGCCATGCGCGATCTGCGCCGGGCCGTTGAGCTCGCCGAAGCGCAGCCGCGCGAGGCCCTGCGGATGCACCCCGGCGATGCGCCCGTGCAGCAACGCATCGCCGATCACGAGCTCGACCGGCAGCTCGTCGCCGTCGGCGTCGCCGCGCCAGCCGGCGAACAGCTCCGAATAGGGGCGCACTTCCTCGACCACCGCGTCGAGCCAGCGCAGGCCGAGCGCGCCGGCGGGCAGTAGGCCGCGCGCGCGCAGCAGGCGGTGCAGCTGCTGCGTGCGCCCGGCGACCTGCGCCTCGAAGACCGCCTGGCGCAGGCGCTCGGCCTGGCGCGCGGCGAGCACGAGCGGCTCGACGTCGAGCGCGGGTGCGCCGACGTCCGGCAGGCGCAGCTGCAGGCGCTGGCGCAGGAAGGCCTCGGGCGGGCTGCGCAGGAAGGCATTGAGCTCGCCGAGGCCGACCTCGCGCACCGGCGGCTCCGGTGCCGGCAGCGGCACGCCGGCCCATTGCGGCGCCTCGCGGCGGCGCGCGGGCGCCACGCGCGCGGCCGCCTGCCATTCACCGCGGTAACTGAAGCGGCGCGGCTCCAGCCCCTCGCCGTCGCAGCCGTAGGCCTCGGGCGCGAACGGCTGCAGCGGATGGCGCACCACGAAGCGCGGGCGCACCTGCGCCGGCTGCGCGTGATAGGCCGCGGCGACGTCGAGCAGTTCGGCCACCAGCAGCGAGGGCTCGCGCAACGAGCCGTCGCGCGGGTCCTGGCCGAGCCAGCTCAGGTAGAAGACGTCGCCGGCCGATGCGAACAGCTGCAGGAACAGGAAGCGGTCGTCGTCGCGCGTGGAGCGGTCGCCGCGCCGGCGAGCGGGGCCGTCGACCTCGCGCACGAGCTGGTCGATGCCGCCGGCGGGATCACTGCGCGGGAACTCGCCGTCGCCCAGGCCCAGCACGCAGATCGCGCGGAAGGGCAGCAGGCGCATCGGCACCATGCGCCCGAAGCTCACGCCGCCGGTCATCAGCGGTGCACGCGTATCAGGCTGCGCGAGCAACGCGTCGAAATGCGCGCGCACCACCTCCGGCTCCACCGGCGCATGCACGCCGGCGCGCCGCGCGGCGTCGGCGAACGCCTCGATCAGGTCGCGCAGGCGGTCGAGCGCGCGCTCGTCGCGCACCTCGCGTGGGCGCTCGGGCAACACCGCGGCGAGCAGCGCGAGCAGGCGCTCGCGCCACTGCTCCGGGGTGAGCGCATGGGAGAGCACGCGCTCGTAGCGGCGCAGTACGTTGAGCAGGCCGACGAGCGTGTCGAGCGCGGCGAGGTCGCTGCCTTCCAGGTCCGGCGAGGCGGCGACGTCGCCGACGAGGGCATCGGCGCCGCTCGCATGGCCGAGGACGAGGCGGTCAAGTGCGAACTGCCAGGTGTAGAGGCCGTCGTCGGGGGCGCCGTGGCGGGTGCGGTGCGCGCCGTCGAGCCCCCAGCACGCGCCGGCCGCCTCGAGCCAGTCGCGCAGGCGCTCGAGCGCGCCGGGCTCGAGGCCCGCGTGCTCGGCGATCGCCGGCGTGGCGAGCAGGTCGAGCACCTCGTTGAGGCCGAGTCGCGAGACGGGCAGCGCCAGCAGTCGCGAGAACACCTCCGCGAGCGGCTCGCTGGCGAGCGGGCTGGTGTCGGCGATCGTGTAGGGGATGAAGTCACCGCGCCCGCGCAACCCGCCGAACACCGCCTCGATGTAGGGCACGTACGGATCGATGTCGGGCGAGAGCACGGCGATGTCGCGCGGCTCGAGCGGCGGATCGAAACGCGGATCCTCGAGCAGCGCACGCAGCTGGTCGTGCAGCACCTGCACCTCGCGCAGGCGCGTCGGCGCGGCATGCACCTGCAGGCTCGGGTCGCTGCGGTCGAGGTCCTCGCGCCATGGCGACGAGGGCGGCGGGCGGCGATGCAGGAGGTCGCGCTTGATCCGCTGCAGCAGCGTCTCGGTGGACGCGTCGAAGTCGCGTGCCTCGGGATCGTCGTAGACGGGCAGGTCGAACGAGGGGTGCACGGTCTCGTAGCCGCCGAGCACCGCCATGAAGTCGCGCCCGGCCGCGCCCCAGGCCTGCAGCAGCGGCGCATCCTCGACGTCGGCGAGGTCGCCGAAGGCGGCCGCATCGCCGAGCGCGAGGCGCGCGGGCAGCGTGCGCACGTCGCCCCAGTAGGCCTGCGTCGGCGAGGGCAGGTAGAAGTGCAGCGTGCCCACGCGCGCCTGGCTCGCGATCACGCGCAGCACGTCGGGCGAGACGCCCATTGTGGCGAACACGAACAGCCGCGGCGGCAGACCGCGCGGCGACCCGGGCGACCCGGGCGCCTCGGCGCCGAAGCGTTCGAGGTAGGCCTGGATGCGTCGTGCGCGGTGCGGGCGCCCGGTCGCGACGCGCCGCCACAGCGCGGCCTGCGGATCGCGCGGCGCGCCGCCGCGGTCCCAGTCGAGCAGCCAGTCGCGTCGCCACGCGCCGTAGCGCTCGTACGTGCCGGCGAGCTCGCCGGCGAGCGACCAGGCCTTGAGCGCGTCGAATTCGTCGGTCCCGGCGGCCAGATACGCGCGCAGCGGGCGCAGCGCCGGATCGCGCAGTACGGCCCCGTCGGCGAGCAGGCCGTACAGACGCCAGCGCATCGCCTCGAAGTCGAGGTCGTCGGCGCGGCCCTCGACATTGCTGTCGAGCGCATGCGCGACGAATTCGCCCGGCGTCAGGAAGACGATGTTGGCGGCGATACCGTGCGCCTTCGCGAGCGTGGCCTGCAGCCAGCGGCGCATCGAGGGCTGCGGGATCAGCACCACGTCGGGCGCGAGCAGGTCGTCGCCGTCCACGGGCTTGCGGAGCTCCTCCGCCATCAGGCCGGCGAGGATCTCCAGCGAGTTGGAGTGGTAGAGGCGGAAATCCGCGGCCGCGGGCATCGCGCCATCATGCCGCAGCCGATCGCAGCCGGTGAGATCACGGGATCACAGGTGCGTGCGACGCATGGCGCGAAGTCCTCCTGCGACGCGGTCCTGCGCGTCGTCGCAAGGGCGCTTGCGATTCGCCTTGCGGCCGCGAAGCGATCGTCGCGGTCATGTTCGAAGGTGGATTCAGCGTGGCGACGACGGCGGCAAAGCCCGGGTGCGCTCGCATATGCCTAAGCCGGGCCGACCGTCCCGCGCCTGCGGAAGGCCTGCCCGGGGCGTCTTCTTCCGCATGACACGACACCGCTCCTTCGGTCTTGCAGGCGCATCACGACCGTTGCGCCCGCGGTTCGCCACGGGCACCGATCGCCCGTCGGCCCGACCGACGGCGCACACCGGGCCTTCCGTCACGTGCGCGCGGGCCCATGGCCCTGCGACAATACGGCTCCCGCCCTGTTCAGCGACGCGCCGGCATTCTCCGCGGCCGCCCGCGTCTGCGCGCCGACTCCGCCCATGTCCTCATCCATGCCCATCGTCGCCCTGCGCGGCCTGCGCCTCGCGCGCGGCGGCCGCACGATCCTGCGCGACGTCGACCTCGTGGTCGAACCGGGCGAGGTCGTCGCCGTGCTCGGTCCGTCCGGCAGCGGCAAGTCGACGCTGCTCGCCGCGCTCACCGGCGAACTCGCACCCGCCGCGGGCAGCGTCGAGGTGCTCGGCGCGCCAATGCCGACCGGCGGCCGCGCGCTGCTCGAGCTGCGCCGCCGCATCGGCGTGCTGCTGCAGGGCAATGGCCTGCTCACCGACCTCTCTGTGGCCGAGAACGTGGGCCTGCCGCTGCGCACGCATACCGACCTGCCGCCGGTGCTGATCCGCCGGCTGGTGGAGATGAAGCTGCATGCGGTCGGCCTGCGCGCCGCGGCTGATGCGATGCCGCGCGAGCTCTCCGGCGGCATGGCGCGTCGCGTCGCGCTCGCCCGTGCGCTCGCGCTCGATCCGCCGCTGATGATCTACGACGAGCCGCTGACCGGCCTCGATCCGATCGCCTCGGGCGTGGTGATGTCGCTCGTGCGGCGCCTCAACGACACGCTCGGCCTGACCTCGATCGTGGTGACGCACCACGTGCACGAGACCATGCCCGTCGCCGACCGCGCGGTGGTGATCGCCGACGGCCGGATCATCTTCGCGGGCACCCCGGCCGAGCTCGACGCCTCCACGGACCCGACCGTGCAGCAGTTCCTGCGCGGCGCCCCCGACGGCCCGATTCCTTTCGACGCCGCGCCGCGCGCGGCCGACGCCGGAGCGACCGCCTGATGCCCTTCGTCGCGACCACCCGCACCCTCGGCGCCGCCGGGCTGTTCCTGTTCGCGGTGCTGCGCGCGAGCCGGCCGACCGCGGACTTCGGCCGTGAGCTCGTGCGCGAGATCTACAAGATCGGCGCGCGCTCGCTGCCGATCATCCTGGTCGGCGGCGCGTTCGTGGGGCTCTCGCTCACGCTGCTCGGCTACAAGGCGCTGGTCACCTACGGCGCGGCGAACCAGGTCAGTGCGCTGCTCGGCCTGGGCATGTACCGCGAGCTCGCGCCGGTGCTGACGGGCCTCCTGTTCATCGGCCGCGCGGGCAGCTCGATCGCCGCCGAGCTCGGGCTCATGCGCGCGACCGACCAGATCACCGCGCTCAGCCTGATGGGCATCGACCCGGTGGGCAAGGCGGTGGCGCCGCGCTTCTGGGCGGCGGTGCTGTGCGTGCCGCTGCTGACGGGCTTCTTCTGCAGCGCCGGCATCCTCGCGAGCTACTTCGAGGCGGTGCACGTCATCGGGCTCGAAGCCGGCCCGTTCTGGCAGGTGATGCGCGACGTCGTCGACTTCCAGGACGACTTCCTCGTCGCCCTCTACAAGTCGGCGGTCTTCGGCGCGATCGCGGCGCTCGTCGCCTCGTTCGTCGGCTACTTCGCCGAGCCCACCATCGAAGGCACGTCGATCGCCACCACGCGCGCGGTCGTCAATGCCTCGCTGCTGGTGCTGATGTTCAACTTCGTGCTGTCGGCGCTGTTCTTCGCCTGATGCGCACGTCGCGCCACCGCCGCGAGCCGCATGCGTCGGCGTCCCGCGCCATGGCATGCAGCTGCGCCGCCACTCCGCTCGAATCCGGCGCGCCTTGCGCCACGTCTGTCCACGGGAACCCTTCCGATGCGTAGTCCCCGAATCGAATTCGCCGTCGGCGCCTTCCTCCTGCTCGCGCTTGCCACGCTGCTGGTGCTCGCGATCGCCTCCACCAACGGCCGCTGGGGCCAGGGCGGCGACGGCTATGTCGTGAAGGCACGCTTCTCCAACATCGGCGGCCTCCGCCCGAACGCGCCGGTCAAGATCGGCGGCGTCGCGATCGGCCGGGTGGCCGACATTCAGCTCGACCCGAAGAAACTGGATGCGCTCGTCCAGATCGAGATCGAGGGGAATTACCGCGACCTGCCGTCCGACACGGCCGCCGGCATCTTCACCGCCGGCCTGCTCGGGGAGAGCTTCATCGGCCTGACCCCGGGCGGCGACCCGGAGCCGCTGAAGCCCGGCGACGAGATCTACCTGACGCAGCCGGCGGTGGACCTGCTCCAGCTCGTCGGCAAATACATGTTCAGCGGCGCGGGCAAGTCCGACGAGGACGCGCCCGCCAGCGAAGGCGAAGCCGCCGCACCCACGGAGTGAGACCCATGAAGCGCACCACCCTGACCGTCGTCCTGTCCGCCGCCCTCGCGGCCGTCGTGCCCGCCGTCGCCGCCGTCGCGAAGGCACCGCCCGCCGCGTCGGCGAAGCAGCTCGGCCAGCCCGGCCGCCTGGTCTTCGAGAACAGCACGCGCATCCTCGGCACGCTGGACGCGCGTCGCGCGGAGTTCGCCAGGAACCGCGGCGCGCTGAAGGCCTTCGTGTCCACCGAGTTCAACCAGATGTTCGACCGCAACTACGCGGCGCGCCTGGTGCTCGGCACGCACGGCCGCGGCGCGTCCGAGGCGGATGTCGCGAAGTTCGCCGATGCGCTCAGCGAGAACCTGATGCAGCGCTACGGCTCCTCGCTGCTCGACTTCAACACCAAGCTCTCGGTGCGCGTGAAGTCCGAGACCCCGCTCGCCGGCGGCAAGGCGGTGAAGGTGTCGACCGAGATGCTGCGCGCGGGCGGCGAGCCGATCCCGGTCGACTACCTGATGCGCAACGTGGGCGGCCAGTGGAAGGTCTTCGACGTGATGGTCGAGGGCGTGAGCTTCGTGCAGACCTTCCGCAGCCAGTTCGACGCGCCCCTCAAGCGCGCCTCGATCGCGCAGGTCGCGGCCGACCTCAAGGCCGGCAAGCTCAAGGCCGACGCCCGATGATCGGCCCCGCGCAGGCACGCGCCGACGGCGACGTGCTGCGCATCGAAGGCCGCCTGGACCGGGCGGCCGTGTCGGGCCTGTGGCGGCAACTGCAGCCGCAGCTCGGCGGCGTGCGGGCGATCGACCTGCACGCCGTGGACTCCGTGGACAGCGCGGGCCTCGCGCTGCTCGCCGAGCTCGCCGCCGGCGGGCTGCGCATCGACGGGGCCCCGTCGGGACTCGCCGAGCTGACCGCCGCCTACCGGCTGGACGGATCGCTCGGTTTCAGGACCTGAGCGGGTCGGCGCTCATCACGCCGGCTACACTAGCGCCATGATCCGTTCCGCCGCCCCCGTCGCGGCCGCCCTGCCCGTGCAGGCGCGGCCGGCCCTCGCGCTCGCGCTCCTCCTTGCCGCCGGCACGGCCGGCGCGCAGGCGGCCGTGCCACCTGCGACCGAGCCCGCGTCAACGGCGCAGGCCGCGAGTGCCGCAGCACCTGCGCCCGTGGACGAGCCCGCGGCACCTGCGACCGCAGCGGGTGAGGTCCCGTACGCGCCCGCAGCCGCCGAGGGCACCACGACCGAGGCGGCCCCGGTCGGCACGCCGCCGGACGACACCACGGCCGAGCCCTCCGCCGATGCCCTCCCGTCGTCCATCCCAGGCGAGGCGGCGACCACGCCCGAGACGGCGCAGGCGGAAAGCGCCCTGCCCGCAGCGGACGACGCCGGCGAGGCGACCGCCGCCGAAGACGACTTCCAGGCGCTCTACGGCGAGGCCGCCGCCGGCGCCACGCCGGCCACCGTCTACGACCCGTGGGAGCGCTACAACCGGCAGATGCACCGCTTCAACAATGCGGTCGACCGCCGCGTCGCGACCCCGCTCGCGCGGGCCTACGTGAAAGCGGTGCCGCGCCCCGTACGCACGGGCGTCAGCAACTTCTTCAACAACCTCGGCCAGCCGCTCTCGGCGATCAATGCGCTGCTGCAGGGCAAGCCGAAGCAGGCGGCCCATTCGCTCGGCCGCTTCGTGATGAACAGCACCGTCGGCATCGCCGGCATCTTCGACCCGGCGACCGATGCGAAGCTGCAGAACCGCAGCGAGGACTTCGGCCAGACGCTCGGCGTCTGGGGCTGGAAGCGCTCGCGCTACGTCGAGCTGCCGCTGTTCGGCCCGCGCACCGTGCGTGACGTGGTGGGCATGGCCGGCGACGCGCCGCTCTCGCCGCTGCGCCAACTCGAGGCCGATGCGCTGCGTGTGCCGCTGCAGGGCCTGCAGCTGGTCGACCTGCGCATGCAGCTGATGTCGACCGACGCGCTGCGCGAAGGCGTCGAGGACGACTACGTGCTCGTGCGCGATGCCTGGAGCCAGCGACGCGCCTACCAGATCGACGGCGAGACCGACGACGGCGCGCTGCCCGACTACCTGCGCGAGGACCCGGGCATGGTGCCGGTCGACGCGATGCCGGTCGGCGGCGGCTGAGTCGCCCGGCCGCCGCACGCCCGGCGTGCCGTTCCCTCCGGGCGGGTTCGAGACCGCCGACTTTCCCGCACCGGTCGACCGGTGATGACGCTTCGATAGGGTCCGCTTCGCGCCAGCCAGGGTGCGGACGCGAGCGCCGCTTCTGCACGGCTGCCGAACGTCGCGGGATCCTCGCCGCGGTGCGTCGGGCGACGTGCGCCCGGCTGCTGTCGATCGACCATCGCAACGCGACCCGCGCTGCGGGCACGCCGGCGCCGCGGCTCTGCGAGCCGGCGCGGCGTCCGGATCGACGAAGTGGACCGGCGTCGCCGACGGCGCCCGCTCAGTTCTCGGTGAGCAGCGGCGTCGCCTCGCTGCCGAGCAGCGCGGGAAACTCCTCGACGTCGGGCACCAGGTCCTCGGCGAGCTTGCGCTTCCCGCGCGCGCCGAGCGCGACCAGCCGTCGCGCCCGCGGAATGACCGCCTGACGCGACTCGGACAGGCGGTTGCGTGCGTCCGAATACGCCTTGTGCGCATCGTCGAGGCGGTTGCCCACGCGGTCGAACTCGGCGAGGAAGCCGGTGAGCGCATCGAGCAGGAGGCCGCCGGCCTCGCCGATCTCGCGCGCCTGCTTCTGGATGCGGTCGCGCGTCCACAGGCGCTCGACCACGCGCAGCACCGCCATCAGCGTGTTCGGTGAGGCGAAGACGACGCCCTTCTCGAAGGCCTCCGACTGCAGCGAGGCATCGAAGCCGAGCGCGGCGCTCAGTGCGCCCTCGATCGGCACGAAGGCGATCGTCACCTCGAGCGCGGTCTCGCCCATCATCTTCGGGTAGTTGCGATCGGCGAGGTCGCGCACGTGCTGGCGCAGCCCCACGGCGTGGCGGCGCATCGCGTCGGTCTGCGCGTCGGGCGTTTCGGCGTTCATCGCCTCCTCCCACGCGACCAGGTTGACCTTGCTGTCGACCACCACGCAACGCTCGCCGGGCAGGCGCACCACCACGTCGGGACGCAGCACGCGGCCCTCGTCGTCGCTGCCCGACTTCTGCCGGTCGTAGTGCTGGCCTTCCTCCAGGCCCGAGCCGCGCAGCACGTTCTCGAGCATCAGTTCGCCCCAGTCACCGCGCACCTTGGCATTGCCCTTCAGCGCGCGCGTCAGCGCGGCGGCCTGCGCGGCCATGTCCTGGTTGAGCGTGCGCAGCTCGTTGACCGCGCCGACCAGCGTGGCGCGCTCGCGCGCTTCCTCGCCGTAGACGGTGTCCACGCGCTGGCGGAACTGGTTGAGCTGCTCGGCGAATGGTTTCAGCAGCGTCTCGATGTCGGCCTTGGACTGCACGGTGGCATGGCGCACGTTCTTCTCGAACTGCTCGCCGCGCTCGGCGAACACCTTGCCGGCCATCGCGGCGAAGGCATCGGAGAGCTTGACCTGCGCCTGCTCGACGAAGGCGCGCATCTCGTCGTTCTGCCGGCGCGAATGCTCCAGGTGCGCCGTCGCCTGCGCGTGCTCGGCGCGCAACGTGGCGAGTTCGGCGTCGAGCTGCACCACGCGGGAGCGCACGGCCTCGAGCTGCACGGAACGGTCCTCCAGCTCCGCCGCGACCGAGGCGCGTGCGACGCGCTCGTCCTCGAGCGTCGCGCGCAGCGCCTCGAGCTGCGCCTGCAGGCGTGCATGCTCGTCCTGCGCCCGCAGGTGCGCGGCGGCGGTCGCGCGCAGGCCGCCGAGCTCCTCTGCATCGGCGCGCGCCCGCTCGAGTGCCTGCGCGAGCTCGCCGGCGAGCCGATCGCGCTCGGCCTGGAGCGGCGCGAGGCGCGGATCGGCGTCGCTGCCGCGGGCCTGCAGCCGGTACAGCGCGAAGCCGACGAAGGCGAGGGCGAGCCCGGCGAAGGCGACGACGGCGAGAGCGAGTGGAGTCATGACGGCAGCCTCCTGCGGCCGGCGCGGTCTGCGGCGCCACAGTAGATGGGTTCGGGTCTCACGGGCTGAGACCGCGGTTCACGCGGGTCTGCGACGCAGGCATCGACGCGCGCGGTGCCCGCATTCTGCCAGCATGCCCGGATGCTCTCCTTCGTGATTCCCGCGCATGACGAGGCACGCCGGTTGCCGGCGACGCTCGCGGCGCTGCACGCGGCTGCGCACGCCACGAAGCGGCCGTACGAGATCGTGGTGGTCGACGATGCGTCGACCGACGGCACCGGCGAGGTCGCCGCCGCGGCGGGTGCGCGGGTCGTGCGCGTGGAGCACCGGCAGATCGCGGCGACGCGCAATGCGGGTGCGCTTGCCGCCTTAGGCGATGTGCTGGTGTTCGTCGATGCGGATACGCAGGTGCCGGCGGCGACCCTCGCCGCGGCCTTGGGAGCGCTGGACGGCGGTGCGGCCGGCGGCGGCGCACGCCTGCATTTCGACGGCACACTGCGATGGGATCAGCGCACCGCGCTCGCGCTGGGCACGACCCTCGTGCGCATGCTGCGCATCGCGCCGGGTTGCTTCATCTTCTGCACGCGCGCCGCCTTCGCGGCGACCGGCGGCTTCGACGAGCGCTGGTATGCCGGCGAGGACGTCGCCATGAGCCGTGCGCTCGCCAAGGCCGGGCGCTTCGTGCTGCTGCGCGAGCCGGTGTGCACGTCGTCGCGCAAGCTGGACACGTTCAGCGTGCGCGAGCACGTCGCCCTGATGCTCCGGGTGGCGCTGCGCGGGCGCGGCGTGCTGCGCTCGCGCGAGCACCTCGCGCTCTGGTACGAGCGTCGCGAGCGCGATTGAGAGCCGCCGTGGCCTCGTCGCCCGGAACGCGCCCGCCGAGAGGGGCGTACGTGGAGGTGGACGTGAGGGCGGTCCGCATCCGAAGCGGCCGTAGCCCCGTACTGCGCGAGGCGACGCGGCGGCGGCCGGCGTCGCCTGCGCCCGCGACCGCCTCCGAGGAAGCCCGTGTCCGACCTGATCCGCATCGTCTATGTCAGCCGCTCGACGTTCCCGCCGCTGCCGGCCGAGCAGGGCATCGAACCGAACGTGGCGCGCATCCTCGTGCAGTCGCGCATCAACAATGCACGCCGCCGGCTGGTGGGCGCGCTCTACTTCGGCGACGGCTGCTTCTTCCAGTGCCTGGAAGGCCCTGCGGCCGACGTCGACCGCCTGTACGCCGCGCTGCTCGCCGACCCACGCCACACCGACCTCAAGGTGCTGTCGCGCGAGCCCATCGCGCGCACCGGCTTCGCCGCCTGGACCATGAAGTACGTGCCGCTGGACGCGCCGATGAAGGCCCTGCTGCACGAGCGCGGGCTCGCGTCGTTCGATCCCTACCGCTTTGATGCGGCGACGGTCTCGCGCGTGCTCGCGCTGCTGCGCGAAGGCTCGGACGTCGCGGTCGCGGAGCCGCCTCCGATGGGCGCGCCGGCGCCCGACGCGGCCGCACGACAGGCGCGGCGCATGGCCCGGCTCGCCCTGGCGGTGGCGTCGCTCGCGCTCGTCGTCGCGCTGGGCGCCGCCTTCATCCCGCGCTGAGCGCGCGCCTCAGTCGAGCACGCGGCAGAACACCGCCTTGAGGTAGCGCGATTCGGGCACGCTGGCGAGCACCGGATGGTCGGCGCCCGCACCGGACACGCGCAGCACCTGCACCGTGCGGTTCGCGTAGAACGCCGCGCGGCGCAGCATGTCGAGGAACTGCTCCTCGCTCACCAGCCCGGTGCACGAGAACGTGGCGAGCAGGCCGCCGGGCTTGGTCACGCCCAGCGCGAGCTTGTTCATGTCCAGGTACTTCTTGAGCGCGGGAATCACCTGCTCGCGGTCGCGCGTCATCTTCGCGGGGTCGAGGATCACCACATCAAACTGCTCGCCACGGTTTCCCGCGTCGCGCAGCCACGGGAAGATGTCGGCCTGCACGAACCTGATGCGTGCATTGTTGAGCTTGGCATTGCCGCGGGCGATGTCGAGCACGTCGTTGTCGATGTCGATGCCGGTGACCTCGGACGCACCGCGCACCGCCGCGTACACGCCGAAGCCGCCGGTGTTGCAGCACAGGTCGAGCACGGTCTTGCCCTCGACGCGCTCGCTCAGCCACTGGCGGTTCTCGCGCTGGTCGGCGAAGAAGCCCGTCTTGTGCGCGCCGCTCGGGTCGGCGCGGAAGCGGATGCCGTACTCGGTGATGATCGCCGGCGGCACGGCGGACTGCACGCGGTAGTCGAAGCTCTCCTGCTTCTGCACGTGCTCGTCGGCAAACGAGAAGAAGCGGCAGCCGGGGAACTGCTCGGAGAGCGCCGCATAGATCCACTCGCGATGGCGGAACATGCCGGCCGAGAAGAACTCGACGACGATCAGGTCGGCGTAGCGGTCGACCACCAGCCCCGACAGCCCATCGCCCTCGCTGTGCACCACGCGCCAGGCATCGCCCACCGCCTCGAGCTTGAGGAAGTCGCGGCGCAGCTCGACGGCTGCGGCGATCTTGCGGCGGAACCAGGCCTCGTCGACGACCACGTCCGGATCGGTTTCGAGGATGCGCACCGCGATGCGCGAATGGCCGTTGTAGAAGCCGCGGCCGATCCATTCGCCGTCCACGCCGACCACGTCGACGAGTGCGCCGGGCTTGGGTCGCACGGCGGGCTTGTCGACCAGCCGCTGAAAGATCCACGGATGCGTGGATTTCCACGCGTTCTTCAGGCGCACGACGGGCAGGTCATTCATGCGCCCATTGTAGGGCTGTCACACAACTGCAATGGCCGCTGCGTTAGCATCGTGGCTGAAGGGGAGTAGCTCCCAACGTCCGGATCGTCACTACGAGCCCCGTGCTCCGGTCCGGCGGCGGCCTGCAGGCCGCGAGCAAGACCTTCGCCCATCGCGGCGAAGGTCCGTCCATGACGGGTGCCGCCGTGTCCACGCGAACTCCGGAGTCTCCATGGACAGCATCGCCTCACCCGTTCTCTGGGCCGCCTTCGGCGGCCTCGTCGTCCTCGCCCTGCTCGTCGACCTGGTGCTCATGCGCCACGGCGGGCCGCACCGCGTCACCTTCAAGGAGGCCCTTGGGTGGTCGATCGGCTGGGTCGTGCTCGCGCTCGCCTTCGGCGGCTGGCTGTGGTGGTACGTCACCGGGCAGTCCGGCGCGGACGCCGGCCAGCGCGTCGCGCTCGAGTACTTCACCGGGTACCTCGTGGAGAAGTCGCTCGCGGTCGACAACATCTTCGTCTTCCTGATGCTCTTCACCTACTTCGCGGTGCCGGAGGAGCAGCGCCAGAAAGTGCTGGTGATCGGCGTGCTCGGCGCGATCGTGCTGCGCGCGATCATGATCTTCGCCGGCGCCTTCCTGCTCGCGAAGTTCCACTGGATCCTCTACGTCTTCGGTGCCTTCCTGCTGCTGACCGGCCTGAAGATGCTGTGGGCCGCGGGCAAGGAGCCGGACCTCGAGAACAATCCGATCCTGCGCTGGCTGACGCGTCACGTGCCGATGACGCGCGGGTACGTCGGCTCGAAGCTCTCGGTGCTCGAGGGGGGCAAGCGCCTCTACACCCCTCTCTTCATCGTGATCGTGATGATCGGCGTGACCGACCTGATCTTCGCGGTCGACTCGATCCCGGCGATCTTCGCGATCACCGACGATCCGTTCATCGTGCTCACCTCGAATGTATTCGCGGTGCTCGGCCTGCGCGCGATGTTCTTCCTGCTCGCCGGGCTCGCCGACCGCTTCCACCTGCTGCCCTACGGCCTGGCGCTGGTACTGATGTTCATCGGCACCAAGATGCTGCTGATCGACGTGGTGAAGATCCCGATCCTCGCCTCGCTCGCGGTGGTGGCGCTGACCATCGGCGCGACGGTGGTGCTGAGCCTGCTGCGGCCGGCGCCGGCGCGAATCGACGGCCCGCGGGCCGCGGCCGACGGGACGGGACACTGAAACCCACGCCGCGCACCCTTGCACCGGGGCGCGGCGGCGCCATGTCGACGGGATGCACCTGCCGACGCCCGACCTTCCCGATTCCCCCGCCCAGCGCGCGCAGGACCTGCGGCGCTGGCGCGGGGCCTTCAACCTGAGCCTCGGCGCGGTGCTGGTGCTGATCGCGGCCTTCGCGCTGCAGCAGGACCTGGACGCCGTGGCGCTCACCGTGCGACCGGGCCGGCTCGACGGGCTCTGGGGCGTGCTGACCGCGCCGCTGCTGCACGGCTCGCTCGCGCATCTCGCCAGCAACGCCTTCGGCGTGCTGGTGCTCGGCACGCTCGCCTTCGGCCTGTATCCGAAGGCGGCGCGCGCCACCGTGCCGCTCGCGTGGCTCGGCGCCGGCCTCGGCGCCTGGTGGCTCGGGGTGCCGGGGTCGCGCCACCTCGGCGCGAGCGGCGTGGTCAGCGGTCTCGTCTTTCTGCTCGTGATGCTCGGCCTGCTGCGCCGCGACCGCCCCTCGGTCGCCGCGATGCTGGTGGCGCTGACGCTGTTCGGTAGCGCGCTGCTGGGCGTGCTTCCGCGCGAGCCCGGCATTTCCTGGCAGTCGCACCTGGGCGGTGCGGTGGCCGGCGCCTTCGGCGGCTGGCTGCTGCGCGCGGCCGATCCGCTGCCGGCGCTCGTGCGCTACAGCTGGGAGGACGAACCGGAATCCGACCTCGCGATCGCCGAGGACCCCGCGACGCCATCACTGCCGCCGTCGCGGCCCGACTGGGGCTGAGCCTCAGCGCAGTGCGAGGTCGACCGCGAGCCCGGCGAACACGACCCCGCCGACGCGGTGGTTGGCGAGGAAGGCGCGGAAGCATTCGGCGCGCCCGCGATGCCGCGCGATGCGGAACTGGTCGACGATCAGCACCGCGGCGATCGCGACGCCGGACCAGTACGCCCAACCGCGCCCCGCGATGTGCCCGACGAGCACGAGCAGCGCGAGGAAACCGGCATAGAGCAGCGCCTGCATCGCGAGGTCGTAGCGCCCGAACAGGATCGCCGTCGAGCGGCTGCCCATGCGCAGGTCGTCCTCGCGGTCGACCATCGCGTACCAGGTGTCGTAGGCGGTCGCCCAGACGATGTTCGCCGCGTACAGCAGCCAGCCTTCGAGCGGCACGTGCCCGCGCACGGCGGCATACGCCATCGGGATGCCCCAACCGAACGCCAGGCCCAGATACACCTGCGGGAAATGCGTGTAGCGCTTGAGGTAGGGATAGCTCGCTGCCAGCAGTACCCCGAC
The DNA here is from genome assembly GCF_054781815.1 of Lysobacter humi (ex Lee et al. 2017). Taxonomy (NCBI): domain Bacteria; kingdom Pseudomonadati; phylum Pseudomonadota; class Gammaproteobacteria; order Lysobacterales; family Lysobacteraceae; genus Lysobacter; species Lysobacter humi (ex Lee et al. 2017). The sequence continues at coordinate 60,077 of NZ_BAAGTR010000010.1, forward strand.
CGCACTCATCGCGACCGTGAGCGCATTCAGCGTGAGCACGAGCGCGAAGGCGACCAGCATGAGCACCGCGAACACTGCGAGCGCCTCGCGCCCGCGCACGGCGCCGGTGGCGAGCGGGCGATCCTTGGTGCGCTCCACGTGCGGATCGAGCCAGCGGTCGGCGTAGTCGTTGATCACGCAGCCGGCCGAGCGCGTGAGCCAGACGCCCAGGCTGAAGACCAGCAGCGTCCACAGCGGCGGCACCCCGCGCGCGGCGAGCCACAGGCCCCACCACGTCGGCCACAGCAGCAGCAGCCAGCCGATCGGGCGGTCGCCGCGGACGAGGGTCCAGTAGAGGGCGAGGCGGCGACGCCAGGACGGCGTCGCGTCGGGGGAGGCGGTCATCGCGGCATCGCAGCGCCGCGGGCCGCGGCGTGCGCATGGTAGCGGGACGCCCCACTTCGGATCAGCGCGGTGGCGGCGCGGGGATGTCGGCCCGTGGCGCGCGGCCGGAGCCGATCACGGCCACCGCACGCATCTCCACCGGCGCGCCCGGCTGGAGCAGCGCGCTCACCGCCACCGCCGTCCACGCCGGGTAGTGGCGGGGGAAGAACTCGTGGTGGATCGGCGCGAACTTCGCGAACTCGGCCTGGAAGGCCTGCGGATCGGTCGGCCCCGCGTGGTAGGTGGTGATCTCGACCACGTCGGCGAGGCTTGCGCCCGCCGTGGCGAGATGCGCTTCGAGCGCGGTGAACATGCCGCGGACCTTCTCCTCGTACGTGGCGCCGCGGCCTGCCGGGATGCCCGAGACGGTGACGGTGTCGCCCACGCGCACCACCGGGCTGTAGTGCCACCGGTGGTAGGCGCCCTCCATGCCGGGCGGCGCGAAGTGCTCTCGGCTCGGCGCGGACTGTGCGGACGCGACGGTGGGCAGGGCGAGGACGGCGGCGAGCAGGGCGATGCGCATGGCGGGCCTCCATGGGGACCGGTCGATTCCAGCCCCTTCGGCGCGCGTCGTCATCGGCCGGAAGGCCGCATGACCTCCGGCACCGCGATACGGCCCCGCGCGGACGTTTGCGGCTAGAATGCCCCTCCCGCGCGGCCCGCTGCGCGGCCTGCGGTGCCCGTCGCCCGATCTCCGCGGTGCATCGCCACGCAATACGCGCCTGTAGCTCAGCCGGATAGAGTAGTGGCTTCCGAAGCCATTGGTCGGGGGTTCGAATCCCTCCAGGCGCGCCATCTCGATCGCTGTCCCGCTCGGGGACGCACGCGCTGCACGAGGAGAGGCCCGACGTGACGCGCTCCGCCTCGATCCTCCCGCCGTGCGCCGCGACCCCCACAGACCATCGGCCGTCCGGCCGCGCTCGCGCCATGCCCGGTGCGTCGGCGGGCCGCCGCCTGCGCGGAGCCGATCCGTGGCACTGAACGAGCAGGATGCACCGGTCGAGGCGCTCGGGCGCGTCGGCCGCGAAGTCGTCGAGCGCGTCGACCTCGAGGCGATCGCGGCACGGCTCGACGCGCTGCCGACGGCGCCGCTGCTCGCCGAGCTCGATGCCATCGTGAAGGTGCTGGCGACGGCGGCGGACGCGCACGAGGCGCCCCGGCGCGGCGTGGTCGGGCGGATGCTCGGGCGCGAGCTCGCCACCCGGACGTCGCCGGATCCGGCGGATTACCGCGTGCGCGCGCACCTGGCCACGGCCGCCACGCAGGCCTTGACGCTGGAACGGCACCTCTGCGAGCTCGAGGCGGCCGCCACGTTGCTCGACCAGCAGCGCCGGGTGCTCGACCAGGTGCTCGAGCGCGGCCGCGCGGTGCCCGGCGTCGAGACCGCCGACGATGCGGCGCGCGCGTTCGACCCGATGCTGCGCCGGCTCACGCAGCTCGAGGCGATCGCCGCGGCCTGGCAGGCCTCGCGCGCGCACCTGTCGACCGCGCTCGCGCTCGGGCGCAGCGTGCTCGACCGCCATGCGCAGGTGCGCGACGTGCTGGTGCCGCTGTGGCGGCAGGCCGCGGGAACGGCCGCACTGAGTCCGCGGCTACGCGGCGCCGAGGCCGAGCGCCTGGCGCGCCTGGGCACGTTCCTGCGCACGCAGATCGATGCGCTGCGCGGCGCACCCGCGAAGGCGCCGCCGGACGACGTCGACGGCGCCTGAGACGGCGCTCACCGTCGGATCACCGCGGCGTTCATATCGTCGACGCCCCACCGTCCACGCCTGCGTCGAGACGGCCCCCCCGTCCTCTTCGATCGGCTGCCATGCGAGTGCACGTCTACGAACGCGGCGACGAGACCCTGATGGTGTTCGCGTCGCTCCCCTCTCCCGATGCGCTGCCGCGCACCACCGGTGCGGCCGTCGCGCTCGGCACCTGCGAGGTCGACGAGACGCTTCTGTCGGCGTTCGTCCGCGGGCGCCTGGCGGAGGGCGAGCCCTGCGCGGTGGCCGGCCGCGACGCGGACGCCGTTCGCCAGGCGCTGCAGGGCCCGATCGTGCCGCCGCCACGCGCCACGCCCGGTGCGCCGATCCTGCTCAACGACTTCTGATGGCACCGGCGCGTTCAGCGCCCGTCCGGCGCCGCACCGTCGCTGTGACGGGCCGCTGACGCGCCGGCGGCGAGTCTCCCTCCCGCCCGCGATACGCGGCGCCGCGAGCGTGAACACGTTCAGCGCGCCACGGCCGCGCCGATGCGATGCGTCCGAAGCGCAAGCGCAGGCCGGTGGCGGCGTCGCCGATCGGCGCGCACCGTCGCGGGCACCCTCCACCCCATGTCGTCGTGATGACCCCCTCGTCCTACGCCCGCCACGATCCCCCGCATCCGCCGTCGCCCTCGCTGCAGTCGTCGGCCTATGCGCTCGCGCACCTGCGTGCGGCGATGGAGGCCGGCGATCCCGCGCTCATCGTCGAGGCGCTCGCGGCGGTGCCCGAGTGGGTGAGCTTCTACGACGTCCGCGCGGCCCTCGCCGAAGGCGGCCTGCGCCTGCGCATGGAGGCCGTCCCCTCGCGACGCGCCACCGCGTCGCGGACGCAGGCCGCGTCGACGCCGAGCCGCCGCACGGGGGATCGCCCGGGCTGAGCCGGGGCGTCGTCGGGCTGCAGGCCTGCAGACCTGCAGGAGCAAGACCTGGCGTAGGTGCCGGGTGCCTGTCGCAGGTGCCGTGCGCCGGTTCCGGGTTGCACGGGCGCGTGGCGTGACGAGGCATCGCTCGCCGCGATGAACGCGTAGGGTGACGACGCTGCACGTGCATCGCGGCCCGCGTCGGCCGCACGCGGATGCAGGTGCGCGACACCGCGACTTGGGTGCCCGCGCGACCGCAGTGCGTACGATGCCCTGCACCGATCGCGTGATCGAAGCGCCCCTGCCCGCCGGCGCGCGCGATCCGATGTACGGCGCTCGTGCTTGCCCCGGGCGAGCGGCCGTACGCGCCTATACTGCGCGCACTCACCAGGGGATCGACGCATGCCGTGCATGCACTTCGCGGATGGATCCGCGTCCGCGCGCCGCGTGCGCGCGTCCGTGGCGGTGCTGCTCGCCGCCGTGTTCGCCCTCGCCGGCTGCGCCCGCGATCCCGACGGCGACCTGCCCGCCCCGAGCGGCGAGAAGATCCAGGCCGAACGCGTCGCCCATGCGGGCTTCGCACTGGCGTCGGTGTATCCGTCGAAGGGCGAGGATGGCGTCGACCTCGTCGCCGAATTCAGCCGCCCGCTCGCCGCGACGCAGGAATTCGACCGCCTGCTCGTCGTGCAGGACGACAGGGGCGCGCGTGTCGCCGGCGGCTGGGTGCTCGAGGACGGCGCACGTGCGCTGCGCTTCCCGCGCGCGCAGCCCGATCGGCACTACACCGTGCGCGTGCTCGAAGGCCTGACCGCCGCCGACGGCAGCCGCCTCGGCCGTGCGCTGGAGAAGAAGGTCTACACCGGCCCGCTCGAGCCGGTGGTGGGCTTCGCGTCGCAGGGCAGCGTGCTGCCCGCGCGCGAGACGCGCGGCCTGCCGGTGGTGTCGATCAACGTGCCGGAAGTCGACGTCGAGTTCCTGCGCGTGCGCGAGGGCGAGCTGCCGAAGTTCTTCGCCGAGTACCAGCGCGGCGGGCGCCGCGGCAGCTGGGAGCTGGGCGGAGGCGACGACGACGACGACGGCGAAAAGCGCCTGGCGCGCATGGCCGACCCCGTCTACGTCAACCGCTTCGTGCTCGGCGGGCGGCCGAACGAACGCGTGCTGACCTACCTGCCGATCCAGGACATCGCCGAGCTGCAGCAGCCGGGGCTGTACTTCGCGGTCATGAAGAAGGCGGGCGCCTTCCGCGACGAGTACGAGACCGCCTTCTTCACCGTCAGCGACCTCGGGCTGCACACGCGCGCCTACAAGGACCGCCTGTTCGTGCACGTCGCCTCGCTGCTCGACGGCCGCGGCCGCTCGGATGTGGAGCTGCGCGTGCTCGACGCGAAAGGCGAGCCGGTCTTCCGCGGCCGCACCGACGCCAACGGCCACGCACTGCTCGACTACAAGCTCGACGCCGGCCACGTGCTGATCGCGCGCGCCGGCCGCGACGTCACGATGCTGCCGTTCAACCAGCCCGCGCTCGACCTCTCAGAGTTCGCGGTGGCCGGCCGCGAGCAGGCCTGGTTCGACGTCTTCGCCTGGGCCGGGCGCGACCTCTACCGGCCCGGCGAGACGGTGCATCTCTCGGCGCTGCTGCGCGACCACGACGGCCGCCCGCTCGCCGCCGGCAAGGGCAAGGCGCCGCAGCCGGTGTGGCTGCGCTACGTGCAGCCCGACGGCAAGACGCTCATCGAGACACGCCTGGCCCCCGATGCGCAGGGCTACGTGCGCCACGATCAGGTGATCCCCGCCGATGCGCCCACGGGACGCTGGCGCGCCGAGTTCCGCACCGATCCGGGCAGCAAGGAGGCGGTGCAGGGCATGGCCCTGCGCATCGAGGAGTTCCTGCCCGAGCGCCTGAAGCTCGACCTCGCCGCGCAGCCCGTGCTGCGCCCGGGGCAGCCGCTCAAGCTCGCCGTGCAGGGCGACTACCTCTACGGCGCGCCCGCCGCCGGCAATCGCTTCACCGCGAAGATGGCGGTGGAGGTCGAGCAGCATCCGCTCGAGCAGCTGCCCGGCTGGTTCTTCGGCGATGCCACGCTCGCGCTGCCCGACAAGGCCGTCGACGTGCTCGACCAACCGCTCGATGCGCAGGGCAGGCTCACCGCCGACCTCGCATTGCCGAAGGAGGCGCGCCCGGTGGCGCCGATCGCGGTTCTGGTCAACGGCAGCGTGTATGAAACCGGCGGACGCAGCGTGAACCGCTCGCTCAAGCGCGTGCTGTGGCCCGCCGATGCTTTGGTCGGCGTGCGCCCGCTGTTCGATCCGGAGGACGGGGCCGACGCGAATGCGAACGCGCGCTTCCAGATCACGCGGGTCGATGCGCAGGGTGTGAAGCGCCCCGCGCGCGGCCTGCGCGTCTCGCTGGTGCGCGAGCACCGCGACTACCACTGGGACTTCGACGAGGACGCCGGCTGGGACTACGCCTTCACCCGGCGCTTCGAGACGGTGCAGACGCGCACGTTCGATGCCGGCGCCACGCCGACCCCGATCGATTTCCCCGTCGAATGGGGCGAGTACCGCCTCGACGTCTTCGACCCGTCGACCAAGCTCACCACGCGCCTGCCCTTCACCGCGGGCTGGAGCTGGAACGACGAGAACCGCGGCCTTGACGCGCGCCCCGACAAGGTCAAGCTCGCGCTCGACAAGACCGGCTACCGCGCCGGCGACACGCTGCGGGTGACGCTCACGCCGCCGCATGCCGGCCGCGGCCTGCTGATGGTCGAGAGCGATCGCATGCTGCACGTGCGCGAGGTCGACGTGCGCGCCGGCAGCACGTTCGACATCCCGGTGACGAAGGACTGGGAGCGCCACGACGTCTACGTGACCGCACTCGTGTTCCGCGGCGGCAATGCGAAGGACGTGACCACGCCCGCGCGCGCGGTCGGCGTGGCGCACGTACCGATGGCACGGCGCGAGCGCAGCGTCGCCGTCGGCCTCGCGGCACCCGCGCAGATGCGCCCGGAGCGCGACCTGCCGGTCACCGTCGCCGCGCCGCAGCTCGCGGGCAGGACCGCGCACGTGGTGGTGTCGGCGGTGGACGTCGGCATCCTCAACATCACGCGCTTTCCGGTGCCTGATGCCGCGAAGCACTTCTTCGCGCAGCGCCGGCTGGGCGTTGATGCCTACGACATGTACGGCCGCGTGATCGAGAGCTTCGAGGGCGGCACCGCGCAGCTGCGCTTCGGCGGCGACATGGCGCTGCCCGCGCTGCCGCAGGCGCGGCGGCCGACCTCGCGCGTGCAGACCGTCGACCTCTACAGCGGCCCGATCGCGCTCGATGCGCGCGGCATCGCGAAGATCCCGCTGCGCGTGCCCGACTTCAACGGCACGTTGCGGTTGTCGGCGGTCGTGTACGCCGGCGGGCAGTACGGCAGCGCCGCGCGCGAGACACGCGTGCGCGCGCCGATCCTCGCCGAGCCGAGCCTGCCGCGCGTGCTCGCGCCCGGGGACACCAGCCGCCTCACGCTCGACGTCCAGAACTTCACCGGTCGTGACGGCAGCTTCCGCGTCGACGTCGACGCGACCGGCCCGCTCGCGCTCGGCGATGCGACGCGCAGCCTCACGCTGCGGCGCGAGCAGAAGGCGAGCCTGACGTTCCCGCTGTCGGCGACCGAAGGCCTCGGCACCGGGCGCGTACGGGTGCGCGTGAGCGGCAACGGCTTCGCCGCCGACCGCGGCTACGACCTGCCCGTGCGCCCGGCGTGGCCTTCCGTGCTGCGCTCGCGCAGCCTCGCGGTCACCGCGCCCGCGACGCTCGAGCTGCCGGCCACGCTCGCCGAAGGCCTGATCGACGATTCGATCGAGGCGCGCATGACGGTCACCGCATCGCCCGCGATCCCGTTCGCCGCGGTGCTCGACGGCGTGCTCGGCTACCCGTACGGCTGCGTCGAGCAGACCACCAGCAAGGCCTACGCCGGGCTGATCCTCGATGCGAGCACCGCGAAGATGCTCGGCGTGCGCGGGCTCGACGCCGCCAAGCGGCGCCAGCGCATGGAAGGCGCATTCGCGCGGCTGTCCGGCATGCAGGCCGCGTCCGGCCACTTCTCGCTGTGGGGCGGCGACGATGCCGCCGATCCGCTGCTCACGCCCTACGTCGCCGAGTTCCTGCTCGATGCGCGCGAGGGCGGCTTCGCGGTGCCCGAGGCGATGCTGCAGAAGGCACTCAAGGCACTCGGCGAGGACCTGCTCGCCGGCAGCAGCGGCTTCTACGGGCAGGACCATCGCGAGCACCTGCGCTTCGCCTACCAGGCGCATGCCGGCTACGTGCTCGCGCGGGTCGGCCGCGCGCCGCTCGGCACGCTTCGCGGGCTGTACGACACCGACCGGAAGAAGTCGCTCACCGGGCTCCCACTGGTGCACCTGGGGCTCGCGCTCGCGCTGCAGGGCGACCGCACGCGCGGCGCCGCCGCGATCCAGGCCGGCTTCGACCACGACACCGCGACGCGCCCGACACACCTGTTCGACTACGGCAGCCGCATCCGCGATGACGCGCTCATGCTCGCCCTCGTGCGCCGGCACGCGCTGGCGCCGCGCGCGTTCGACACGCGGCTGCTCACGCTGAGCCGCGAGCTCGCCGCACGCGGTCGCGACGGGCCGCTGTGGCTGAGCACGCAGGAGCAGGTCGCGATCGCGCGGCTCGGACGCCAGCTGATGCTCGTGCGCGGCCGCACCGTGGCCGGGCAGTGGCGCACCGGTGACGTGCGCGCCGACGTCGCCGCCGCGCCGTTGCATGCGCGCCGCATCGAGGGCGCCGGCCTTCGTGCGGGCGTCGCCTTCGCGCCCACCGGTACCGGGCCGGTCTATGCGACGGTCGACGTCGCGGGCGTGCCGCGGCAGGCACCGAAGGCCGACGACACGCACCTGTCGGTCGAGCGCCGCTACTACGTCACCGACGGCTCGCCCTGGAGCGGCGGCACGCTCGCCGAGGGCGAGGCGCTGATCGTCGAGGTGCGCATCACCGCGCGCGAACGCATGCGCGATGCGCTGCTCACCGACCTGCTGCCCGCGGGCCTGGAGATCGAGAACCTCAACCTCGGCGATGGCGCGCAATGGGCGGACGTCGTGGTGGACGGCATCGAGCTCGACGAGCGCGAGGGCGCGGCGCAGGTACGCCACGAAGAGTTCCGCGACGATCGCTACGTCGCCGCGCTGGAGCTCGACGGCTACGGCACGTCGCGGGTCTATTACCTCGTGCGCGCGGTCACGCCGGGCTCGTATGCGGTGCCGCCGCCGCTCGTCGAGGACATGTACCGGCCCTGGCTGCGCGGCGTCGGCACCTCGCGCGTGGCGAAGATCAGCGTGGTCGAACCCGGGCGCTGAGCCCGCAAGAGGAGCCCGTCGTGGTCGTCGTGAATCCCTATCGGCCGCCGTCCGTCGACGTCGGCCTTCCCGCCGGCGACGGCTGCCATCGCGACGGCCGGGATGGCGTCTACGTGCCGCGCGGCGCCGACCTGCCCGCGCGCTGCGTGCGCTGCAATGCGCCCGTGGCCGGCGCGCGCAAGCGGCGCACGCTGTACTGGCATTCGCCCTGGCTCTACCTGCTCATCGCGATCGGCCTGCTGGTGTATGCGGTGGTGGCGCTGATCGTGCGCAGGCGCGCCGAGGCCTCGCCGGGCCTGTGTGCGCTGCACGCCGCGCAGGTGCGCCGCACGCGCTGGATCGGCGTCGGCCTCGGGCTCGGCGCATTCGGCGCGATGTTCGCGGCGTTCTCGTCCGATCGCGTCGGCCTGGGCCTGCTGTGCCTGCTCGCGGCGTGCGTCGTCTTCGCCGTCACTGCGATCCGCGCGCGGCTCGTGCGGCCGACGCGCATCGACGAGCGCGGCATGCGCCTGGTCGGCTTCGGCGAGGCGTTCCTGGCCTCGATCCCGCCGGCGCTTCGCTGAGGCGCGAGCGCGGCGATGTCGATCGACCTGCCCGCGCATAGGCGGCGCCGTCGTCGGCTGCGCGCGCTGCTCGTGTTCGAGCTCGTGGTCATCGCCACGCTGCTGCTGGACCTCGCCTTCCCGCTGCCGCTGCCCGATCCGCGCGATGGCGGCGCGGTGGTGCTCGCGCGCGACGGCACGCCGCTGCGCGCCTTCGCCGACGCGCGCGGCGTCTGGCGCTATCCGGTGCGCGCCGCGCAGGTCTCGCCGCGCTATCTCGAGGCGCTGATCGGCTACGAGGACCGCTGGTTCCATCGCCATCCGGGCGTGAATCCGGTGGCGCTGGTGCGCGCGGGCTGGCAGGCGGCGACGAACCGGCGCGTCGTCTCCGGCGGCTCGACGCTCACCATGCAGGTCGCGCGCATCCTCGATCCGCATCCGCGCACGCCCCTCGGCAAGCTGCGCCAGGTGCTGCGCGCGCTGCAGCTCGAGGTGCACGTCGGCAAGCGCGGCATCCTGCAGCTGTATCTGGACCGCGCGCCGTTCGGCGGCGCCGTCGAGGGCGTGGAGGCGGCGAGCTGGGCGTACCTGGGCAAGTCGTCGGCGCGGTTGTCGCATGCCGAGGCGGCGCTGCTCGCGGTGCTGCCGCAGGCGCCGAGCCGGCTGCGCCCCGATCGCGAGCCCGAGGCCGCGCGGGCGGCGCGCGACAAGGTGCTCGCGCGCCTCGCGCGGCAGGGCATCTGGCCGGCGTCAACCGTGCGCGAGGCGCGCATCGAGCCGGTCGTCGCGCGCAGCCTGCGCGCCCCGCGGCATGCGCCGCTGCTCGCCCAGCGCCTGCGGCAGGGCACGCGCGCCGCGCGGATCGCGTCGACGGTGGACCTCGACCTGCAGCGCGTGGTCGAGGCGCGCGTCGCCGCCTATTTCTCGTCGCTGCCCGAGCGCACGTCGGCCGCGCTGCTCGTGGTCGACAACGCGACGATGCAGGCGCGCGCCTACGTCGGCTCGCTCGACATCGACGATGCCGCGCGGCTGGGCCACGTCGACATGGTGCGCGCCTGGCGCTCGCCCGGTTCCACGCTCAAGCCGTTCCTCTACGGTCTCGCGCTCGAGGAGGGCCTGATCCATTCGGAGAGCCTGCTCGTGGATGCGCCGCAGTCGTTCGGCGACTACCGCCCGGGCAACTTCGACGTCGCCTTCAACGGCCCGGTCAGTGCCGCCGACGCGCTGCGGCTGTCGCTCAACGTGCCGGCGGTGGACCTGCTCGACCGCGTCGGCCCCGCGCGCTTCGATGCAAGGCTCGCGCATGCGGGCATCCGCCTGAAGTGGCCGGCGGGCGCGACGCCGAACCTGTCGATGATCCTCGGCGGCACCGGCGCGAAGCTCGAGGACCTCGTCGGCGCCTATGCCGCGCTGCAGCGTGGCGGTGTCGCGGCGCGCGTGCGCTACCGGCCCGGCGATGCGCTGGTCGAGCGACGCGTGCTGAGCGAGGGCGCGGCGTGGATCGTGCGCGACATGCTCGAGCGCACGCCGCGGCCGGGCAGCGTCGCCGACCTGTTCGATGCCACCGGGCGCACGCGCGTGGCCTGGAAGACCGGCACCAGCTACGGCTATCGCGACGCCTGGGCGCTCGGCGCGACGCGGCGGTACACGGTGGGCGTCTGGGTCGGCCGGCCCGACGGCACCGCGATGCCCGGCCAGTACGGCGCGCTGACCGCGCTCCCGCTGCTGTTCGAGATTGTCGACAGCCTGCCGCGCGGGCGCGGCGATGCGCCGTCGCGGCCGCCGGCCTCGGTGGATGCGGTCGACATTTGCTGGCCGCTCGGCACGGCCGCGGAGGCACAGGACCCGGCGCTTTGCCATCGCCGCCTGCGTGCCTGGTCGCTCGACGGCACGGTGCCGCCGACGCTGCCCGAGCGCCAGGGCCGTGCCTGGAACGCCGGGGTCGAGCAGCTCGAGCTCGATGCCGCGACCGGTGCGCGGTTGTCGGCCGAGTGCACGCGCCCGCACGTGCCGCGCGCGGTCGCGATCGCACGCTGGCCGGTGCTCGCCGTGCCCTGGCTCACCGCGCGCGAGCGCGAGGCCTCGACGTTGCCGCCGCTCGCACCGGACTGCGCCGACGACGGCCGCGCCGCCACCGCCGCGCTGCACATCGATGGCGTGCGCGACGGCGCGCGGCTGGCGGCCGGCGATGGCGGGCCGGTGCGCATCGAGGTGCGCGCGCTCGGCGCCGACGGACCGGTGCGCTGGCTGCTCGACGGCCGCCTCGTCGCGCAGGCCGTCGGCGACTCGCCGACGCCGCTGGCCCTCGACACGCCCGGCGAGCACACGCTCACCGCACTCGCCGACAGCGGCGCCTGGGCCCGCATCGGCCTGCGTGTGCTCGCGCGCTGAGCGGTCAGCGCGACGCGCGTGCCGCGCCGACCTCGCCCAGCGTGCTCGCACCCGGCGCGACGACGTGCAGCACCCCGCCCAGCAGCAGCGCACCGACGGCCACCGCCGCGAACGGCGCGATCGTGCGGCGCAGCGCCACGCGCCACCAGCCCTCGGCCTCGATGCGCCGCAGCCGCCGGTAGAGCCCGCCGGCGATCGCGGCGTCGACCACGAGCTCGGCCATCAGCACCGGCGCGCTCCACACGATCCACGCCATCGCGATCACGCCGCCGAGGACGACCACGGCCGCGACGACCGCCGCGAGCACCGGGATCGCCGCCTCGTCGCCGGGCAGATCGATGCCGTCGAGCATGCCGCCGCTGCTCGCGGCATCGAGCGTGCCGGCGTCCCAGCCGGCACTCGCACCGCCGCCGCCGCTGCGCCCGCCCGCGCCGCTCCATGCCCCGGTCCCGCTCCCGCCCCCACCGCCGGAGCCGGAGCCCGACGGCAGCGCATCGACGAGCGAGCCCGGCTCGTCGCGCCAAGCGAGCCACAGGCGCAACTGCACGAGGAAGGCCACGTAGGCGAGCGCCGCGGCGAGCGGATAGCGCAGCCACATCGCGTCCATCCCCGCCGCGTGCAACATCCACGAGGCGAGCAGCCCGACGGCCGCGGTGAGCAGCACGATCGCGCTCATCTGCAGGCGCGGCAGGCTGTCGCGCTCCAGGCGGCGGCGGACGCGGGCGATCTCGCTGGGTCGATGCATGGCGGCTCCCGGGGCGGTCGTCCGGAGCATACGGGCGATGCTGCGTCCGACTGACACGGCGCGCCCCGCGGCGCCCCGCACTGCGCCGCACTGATCCGTTGCACCGGCGTGCATCGGCCCGGGGCCTTCGCGGCCTATAACGTCGTCAGTCCCCGTGAGCTGCCGCCATGCCTGAACTCGTCATCCCCGCCCGTCGCAAGGATCTCGGCGGCTTCGAGGTCGGCCGCGTGCTGCCCGCGCCGCTGCGTCGCATGGTCGGGCCCTTCATCTTCTTCGACCACATGGGCCCGGTGGACTTCGCGCCGGGGCTGCCGCGCAGCGTCGACGTGCGTCCGCATCCGCACATCGGCCTGTCCACGCTCACCTACCTGCTCGACGGGGAGATCATGCACCGCGACAGCGTGGGCTCGGTGCAGCCGATCCGGCCGGGCGAGGTGAACTGGATGACCGCGGGCCGCGGCATCACGCACTCGGAGCGGTTCGAGCGCGCGCGCATCGAAGGCGGGCGGCTGGACGGCCTGCAGGCCTGGGTCGCGCTGCCCGAGGCGGACGAGGCGACCGATCCCGGCTTCGTCCATCTCGATGCCGACGCCCTGCCGGCGTTCGGCGAGCGCGGCCTGCGCGGTCGGCTCGTCGCGGGCAGCGCCTTCGGGCTCGTCGCGCCCGTGCCGGTGCATTCGCCGCTCTTCTACCTGCACCTCGAGCTCGACGCCGGCGCCACCGGCCCGCTGCCCGCCGAGCACGCCGAGCGCGCGCTGTACGTGGCGCGCGGCACCGTCGAGGTCGAGGGGACGCGCTACGCGCCGGGCCACATGCTGGTCCTGCCCGCGGGCGCGGGCGTGGACTACCGCGCGGTCGACGGGCCGGCCACGGTGATCGCGCTCGGCGGCGCGCCGGTGGGCCCGCGCTACATCGAATGGAACTTCGTGGCCTCGTCGCAGGACCGCATCGAGCAGGCCAAGGCCGACTGGCGCGCCGGGCGCATGAAGCTCCCCGACTTCGACGATGCGGAATTCATCCCGCTTCCGGAGCCCACGCCGCCGCCGGAACCGATGTCCTGAGCGCTCCGCACCGGGCGGCGGTGATAAACTGGCGTGCCCGGTGGAGCCGTTCGCGCGCCCACCGCGTCCGTTCCGGATCCCGGATTCAACCGGTCATACGCGCCCCGCGGCGCGCCCAAGGTGGATCGTGCGTAATTACGACCTCGAGTTCCTCAAGAAGTTTTCGATGCTGATCGGGTTCCTGTTCCTGGTCATGCTCAGCCTGATCCTGGGCGCGCTCTACCTGCACGGCGCGCTGCCGCCCGAGCGCGACCCGGCGATGAACCGCGTGACCGAGTCGCGCATCGCGCCGGTCGGCGCGGTCTACGCGGGCCAGACCGGCGCCGCGCAGCAGGCCGCCGCGGCGGCGGCTGCAGCGGCGGCGGCCGCCTCGCAGGTCGCCTACGGCGGCACCAAGGACGGCTCGGTGATCTACGGCCAGCTCTGCGCCGGCTGCCACGGCTCGGGCGCCGGCGGCGCGCCGACGCTCGTCGCCGCGCAGTGGGGCGGCCGCATCGCGCAGGGCAAGGACACCCTCCACAAGCATGCGATCGAGGGCTACCAGGGCAATGCCGGCGTGATGCCCGCCAAGGGCGGCAACCCGGCGCTGACCGACGAGCAGGTCGTCGCCACCGTCGACTGGATGCTGGCGAACCTCAAGTAAGCCGCGCCCCGATCGCGACCGACGCCGCCTCCGGGCGGCGTCGTCGTTTCCGGCCTCCACCCGGCCTCAAGGCCCCGCCCGCTAGGCTCTCGCGCATGCCCCAGCCCCCGTTCCCCACCGGTGCCGCCCTGCTCGCGGGCGCGAGCGTCGCGGTCCTGCTCGACGGCCCCGCCGGCCCCCTCGAGGCGGTGGTCGATGCGCCCGAGGCGGATGTCGCGGCGCTCCCGCTGGTCGTCGTCTTCTGCCATCCGCTGTCGACCGAGGGCGGCAGCCTGTCCAACAAGGTGGTGACGATGGCCTGCCGCGCGCTGCGCGAGCTCGGCGCCACCACCGTGCGCTTCAACTTCCGCAGCGTGGGCAAGTCGGCCGGCGAGTTCGACGAGGGCGAGGGCGAGTCCGACGACCTGCGCTGCGTGGTCGACTGGGTGCGCGCCGCGCATCCGTCGCAGGCGCTGTGGCTCGGCGGCTTCAGCTTCGGCGCCTACGTCAGCCTGCGCAACGCGGCGGAGCTGCAGCCGGGCCTGCTGATCTCCGTTGCGCCGCCCGCGGGGCGCAGCTGGGACTTCGACGCGATGCCGCTCTACACCGGCCCGTGGCTGGTGGTGCAGGGCGATGCCGACGAGATCGTCGCGCCGGACAAGGTCTACCGCTGGATCGAGCACGTGAGCACGCTGCGTGCGGCACCCGAGCTGATCCGCATCCCGGAGACGAGCCACTTCTTCCACGGCCGGCTCATGGACCTGCGCGGCGCGATCAAGGCCGGCGTTCGCGACCACCTGCCGGCGCCGGCGCATGGCTGAGCCCGCATCGCGCCCGTCGGCGCGCTATGCCGAGGCCGTCGCCCGTGGCGACATGCGCTTCGACGCGGCGCAGCAGCCGGCACTCGCCGAGCTCGACCGCCTGCACGACGCGCTCGTCGCACCGGTCGCGCGCGGCCTGCTCGACCGCTGGTTCGGCGCGCCGCCGGCGCCACCGCAGGGCCTGTATCTCTGGGGCGGCGTCGGCCGTGGCAAGACCTATCTCATCGACCTGTTCTTCGACGGCCTGCCCTTCGAACAGAAGCGCCGCACGCATTTCCACCGCTTCATGCGCGAGGTGCATGCCGCGCTGCGCGAGCACGCCGGCGAGCGCGATCCGCTGGTGGCGATCGCGCGCGGCTGGCGCGAGTCGATGCGCGTGCTCGTGCTCGACGAATTCTTCGTCAACGACATCGGCGATGCGATGCTGCTCGGGCGCCTGCTCGAGCGCCTGTTCACCGAAGGCGTCGCGCTGGTGACGAGCTCGAACACCGAACCCAGGAACCTTTACCTGCACGGCCTGCAGCGCGAGCGCTTCCTGCCGGCGATCGCGCTGCTGGAAACGCACTGCCGCGTGGTCTTCCTCGACAGCGCGACCGACTACCGCCTGCGCGCGCTCACGAAGTCGCCGGTCTACCGCGCGCCGCTCGACGCCGATTCGGACGCCTGGCTCGCGACGCGCTGGCGCGAGCTCACCGCGGGCGCACCGGTGGAGCCCGGCCCGCTCGTGGTCGACGGCCGCGAGATCCCCACGCGCGGACGCGTCGAAGGCCATGCCTGGTTCGATTTCGCCGCGCTCTGCGAGGGCCCGCGCGCGGCCGCCGACTACATCGAGATCGCGACCGAGCACCACACCGTGCTGGTCGGCGGCATCCCGCGGCTCGACGACACGCGCGGCGACGCGGCGCGACGCTTCGTGCACCTCGTCGACGAGTTCTACGACCGCCACGTCAACCTCGTCTGCACCGCCGACGCCGAGCCGACCGAGCTCTATGCCGGCGACCGCCTCGGCGGCGCCTTCGAGCGCACCGCCTCGCGCCTGATCGAGATGCGGTCGGCGGAATACCTCGCACTCGAACACCGCGGCTGACCTCACGGCTGCTTGATCGGCGCCTGCGCATGCTCGCGAGCCCGCTGCCGCCGATGGCCTCCGTGCGCCCTCCGAACACGATTCCCGCGCGGTGCCTCGCGCCCCTGCTGCTGGGCATCGCGCCCACCGCAGGCGCACAGGCCCCCGACGCCGCCGAGCTCGACCGCGTGCAGGTCACCGCCACGCGCGTGGCGCGGCCGCTGGACCGCACGCCGGCCGCCATGACCGTGGTCGCGGGCGACGCGCTGCGCACGGACACCGCGGGCACCGCGCTGGCCGAGACGCTCGCGGGTGTTCCGGGCGTGCTCGCGCGCACGCGCCAGAACTATGCGCAGGACGAGCAGGTCTCGATCCGCGGCTTCGGCACGCGCGCCACGTTCGGCATCCGCAGCGTGCGCGTCTTTGTGGATGGCCTGCCGGCGACGTCGCCGGACGGGCAGGGCCAGGTCGCGCAGGTGCCGCTCGCGGGGCTTGCGCGCATCGAGGTGCTGCGCGGGCCGTTCGCGGCGCTCTACGGGAACGGTGCGGGCGGCGTGGTGCAGGCGTTCACGCGCGACGGCGGCGCGCCCGGGCAGCTCGGCATGGAGCTCGTCGGCGGCAGCTTCGACACGTGGCGGCTCAGCACCGGCTCGGCCGGCGCGCTCGGCGACTGGGCGTATTCGACGTCGAGCACCTACCTGCGCACCGACGGCTACCGCGCGCACAGCCGCACGCGCCGCGACGGGCTGCATGCCAAGGCGTCGCGCACGCTCGGCAGCGGACGGCTCACGCTCGTGCTCAACGGCTTCGACGCGCCGGACGTCGAGGATCCGCAGGGCCTCACCGCCGCGCAGGCCGCGGCGGATCCACGACAGGCGAGCGCCGCTGCCCTCGCGTTCGATACGCGCAAGTCCACCCGCCAGCTGCAGCTGGGCGCGATCTGGACGCAGCCGCTCGCGGACGGTGAGCTGCGCCTGCTCGCGTATGGCGGCGAGCGCCGCATCGAGCAGGTGCTCGGCACGCCGGTCGCGGCGCAGGCCAGCCCGCTCAGCGCGGGTGGCTGGATCGACCTGCGCTCGCCCTCCGCGGGCGTCGATGCGCGTTGGACCTGGCAGGGCCGCATGCGCGGCCGGCCGGTCGACGTCGTTGCCGGCCTCGACGTGCAGGCGCAGCGCCAGGATCGACGCGGCTACGAGAACTTCACCGGCACCGCGCTCGGCGTGCGCGGGCGTCTGCGCCAGCAGCAGGACGACGACGTGCGCAGCGTCGAGCCCTACGTGCAGGCGCACTGGGACGCGAGCGATGCCTGGACGCTCGCCGCGGGCCTGCGTGCGAGCCGCGTGCGCTTCCGCTCGCGCGACCGCTACGTCACCGCGGGCAATCCCGACGACAGCGGCGGGGTCGACTACCGCGGCACGTCGCCGGTGCTCGGCGCCACCTGGCGCGCCGCACCGGGCGTGTCGCTGCATGCGGCCTACGGCCACGGCTTCGAGACACCGACCTTCAACGAGCTCGCCTACCGCGCCGACGGCGGCAGCGGACCGAACTTCCGGCTGCGCCCGATGCGCTCGCGCAACGCGGAACTCGGCCTGCGGCTGGATCGCGCCGGCCTGCGCGGCGAGCTCACCGCCTTCCGCGCGACCACGCGCGACGAGCTCGCCGTCGGCAGCAGCAGCGGCGGGCGCACCGTCTTCCGCAATGCGGGCGACGCGCGCCGGCAGGGCGTCGAAGCCGCGGTGCGCGCGGATCTCGGCGGCGCCTGGCAGGCGCGCATCGCAGTCACCTGGCTCGACGCGACCTACCGCACGCCGTTCCCGGCCTGCGCGGGCCCGGGCTGCGCGACGCCTGCCGCGGTCGTCGCGCCCGGCACGCGCATTCCGGGCGTGCCGCGCACGCAGGCGCACCTCGTGCTGCGTCGCGGCGGCGCGCTCGGCTGGCACGTGCAGGGCGAAGCGCAGCACGTGGGCGGCGTCAGCGCGGACACCGCGGGCGCCGCACGCGCGTCGGGGTACACGCTGCTCAATGCCAGCGCCGGCTACGGCTTCGAGACCCGGCGCTGGCGCGGGCGTGTCTTCGGCGGCGTCACCAACCTCGGCGACCGCCGGCACGTCGGCTCGGTCATCGTCAACGAGGCGAACGGCCGCGCGTTCGAGCCGGGTGCCGGGCGCGCGGTGAACGTCGGCATCGCGCTCGACTACCTCGACTGACGACGCAGGCTCAGGCCGGCGCGCGCGCCTGCACGTCCACCGCGATGGAGGCGAGCAGGGCGAGCAGGCGTTCGATGTCCACCGGCTTGACGAGGTGGTGCTCGAAGCCGGCTGCCTTCGACAGCACGCGGTCGTGCGCCTGGCCGTAGCCGGTGAGCGCGACGAGCACCGCGCGGGGCACGCGCTCGCGCAGGCGCGTGGCGAGCTCGTAGCCGGAGATGTCCGGCAGGCCGATGTCGAGCACGCAGACGTCGATGGACGCGTCGGCGATCCGCAGCGCGCCTTCCGCCGTCGCGGCGGACCGCGTGGCATGCCCGGCGATGTCGAGGACCGCGACGAGCATCTCGAGCGCATCGGCATTGTCGTCGACCACCAGCACGCGCAGCGGGCGCGGCGCGACGACCGCGGGCGACACCGGTACCCCGGATGCCTGCGGCGCCTGCACGGTGTGCGGCAGGCGGACGCTGAAGCGACTGCCCTGGTGCAGGCCGTCGCTGTGGACAGCGACGTCGCCGCCGTGCAGCGCCACGAGGCTCTTCACCAGCGCGAGGCCGAGCCCGAGGCCGCCCTGCGAGCGGTCCGGCGTGCGCTCGGCCTGCGAGAACAGGTCAAAGATGTGCGGCAGCAGCGCCGCATCGATGCCGAGGCCGTCGTCGCGCACCGTGACCACCGCATGCGGCCCGTCGACCTCGAGGTCGACCTCGATCCGCCCACCCTGCGGCGTGTACTTCGCCGCGTTGTTGAGCAGGTTCGCCAGGACCTGCACGAGGCGCGTGCGGTCGCCATCGACGTAGGTGCCGCGCGGGACGCGGACCTGCAGTGCATGCGCGCGGGCGACCACCAGCGGGCGGGTCTGCTCCACGGCGGCCTCGACCGCGTCGGCGAGGTCGAGGGTCTCGCGCTCGAGCTGGATCAGGCCGCGGGTGACGCGCGAGACGTCGAGGAGGTCATCGACCAGGTGCGTGAGGTGGGACGCCTGCCGGCCAATGATGTCGGCGATCCGCTGCAGCTGCGCCTGCTCGGTCGCACTGGCGAGAAGGTGCGCGGCGGTACTGATGGGCGCGAGCGGATTGCGCAGCTCGTGGGCGAGCATCGCCAGGAACTCGTCCTTGCGACGGTCGGCGCGGCGCAGCTGCTCCTGCGCCTCGAGCTGGCGCGCGGCGAGCTCCTCGGCCCGCTTGCGCGCGAGCATCAGCTCGCGCTCGTAGGCGTGGCGGTCCTGGGCGACGAACACGGCGATCGCGTCCTCCCAGCCGTCGTCGCGCGGGTGCCGCACTGCGTTCAGCACGATCGGCAGTGGCGGGCCGTCGGGGCGGGCGAGGTCGAGCTTCACCTCCGACACCGAGCCCTGCATCTGCAGCAGGGGCGCGAAGTGCGTCTGGTGAAAGATCTTGCCGCCCACGGTGAGGAGGTCCTGGAAGCGCCGGCGGCCGACCAGTGCATCGGGCTCGACCTGCACCCAGCGGCAGAACGTGCGGTTCGCGCGCAGGATCGTGCCGTCGCGCCCGGTCATCAGCAGACCGCAGGGCGCGTCCTCGTACAGCGCGTCGCTCTCGCCGCGCGTCGGATCCTCAGGCGGGCTCACGGACCACGCCGAGCGATTCGAGGAAGCCGTCCATGGCCTCGATGCTCTCGCAGGGCGCGCTCAGGTGCGGGCAGTGCCCCACGTTCTGGATCACGCGCAGGCTCGAACGGGGCAGCTGGCGATGCAGGTATTCGCCCACGCTCTGCGGCGCGATGAGGTCGTCGCTGCACTGCAGGATCAGCGTCGGCACCTGCAGGCGCGGCAGGTCCGCGCGGTTGTCGGACAGGAACGTCACGCGCGCGAAGTGGCGCGCGATTTCCGGATCGGTGCGGCAGAAGCTGTTGGTCAGCTCCTCGCCCAGATGGGGCCGGTCCGGCGCGCCCATGATCGCCGGCGCCATCGTGCTGGCCCAGCCGAGGTAGTTGCTGTCGAGCGTCTCGAGCAGCGAGTCGACGTCCGCGCGCGAAAAACCACCGACGTAGTCGCCGTCGTTGATGTAGCAGGGCGAGGGCCCGAGCCACATCTGCGCCGCGAACAGCTCGGGCGCCTTGATGCCGGCGAGCAGGCCGATCATCGCGCTGACCGAGTGGCCGACGAAGACGGCCGGGCCGTCGGTCGTCGCGCGCATCACCTCGATCAGGTCGTCGGCATGCGCCTGCAGGCTCGAGTAGCGCCGCGGCTCGTATGCCGCGAGGTCGGACCGGCCGCTGCCGACGAGGTCGTAGCAGACGGTCCGGTGGCGCCGCGCATAGTGCGGGGCGACGAAACGCCACATCGACTGGTCGCAGCCGAAGCCATGGGCGAACACGAACGCGGGCGCGCCTTCGCCGCAAGTGGTGACGTGGTGGCGCTCTTGGATCGACATCGTGGGTCCCGGCGGTGCGGCGAAACGGCCTATTGGAGTGAAGGCTATGTCAAAAGGCCGTGTACGTCCGCGGCCCCCGGCCGGTCGCGGCACGCGGGTTCATGTTCGCCGTAGGATCACGCTTCCCCGTCCCGAGCCGTCCCGAATGAAATCCCGCGCCGCCGTCGCCTTCGCCCCCGGTGAACCGCTCCGCATCGTCGAGATCGACGTCGCCCCGCCGCGCGCCGGCGAGGTGCTGGTGCGCATCACGCACACCGGCGTCTGCCACACCGACGCGTTCACGCTGTCGGGCGACGATCCGGAAGGCCTGTTCCCGGTGGTGCTCGGCCACGAGGGCGCGGGTGTCGTGGTCGAGGTCGGCGAGGGCGTGACCTCGGTGAGGCCCGGCGACCACGTGATCCCCCTCTACACCGCCGAATGCGGCGAATGCCTGTTCTGCAGATCCAACAAGACCAACCTGTGCGTCGCGGTGCGCGCCACGCAGGGCAAGGGCGTGATGCCGGACGGCAGCTCGCGCTTCAGTTACGAGGGCCAGCCGCTCTACCACTACATGGGCTGCAGCACCTTCAGCGAATACACGGTCGTCGCCGAGGTCTCGCTCGCCAAGGTGAATCCCGACGCGAACCCCGAGCATGTCTGCCTGCTCGGCTGCGGCGTCACCACCGGCCTCGGCGCGGTGCACAACACGGCGAAGGTGCAGGAAGGGGACTCGGTCGCGGTGTTCGGCCTCGGCGGCATCGGGCTCGCGGTGATCCAGGGCGCGCGCCAGGCGAAGGCGGGCCGCATCGTCGCGATCGACACCAATCCGTCGAAGTTCGAGATGGCGCGCCGGTTCGGCGCGACCGACTTCGTGAACCCGAAGGATCACGACAAGCCCATCCAGCAGGTGATCGTCGAGATGACCGGCTGGGGCGTCGACCATTCCTTCGAATGCATCGGCAACGTCGAGGTGATGCGCGCGGCGCTGGAATGCGCGCACCGCGGCTGGGGCCAGAGCGTGATCATCGGTGTCGCGGGCGCCGGGCAGGAAATCTCCACGCGGCCGTTCCAGCTCGTCACCGGGCGCAGATGGCTGGGCACGGCCTTCGGCGGGGTGAAAGGCCGCAGCCAGCTGCCGGGGATGGTCGAGGACGCGATGCGCGGCGACATCGAGCTCGCGCCGTTCGTCACGCACACGATGCCGCTGGACGACATCAACCGCGCGTTCGACCTGATGCACGCGGGCGAGTCGATCCGCAGCGTGGTGCACTTCCGATGAGGCGCATCGAGCGCCATGCATCGTTCGGCGGGTTCCAGGACGTCTACGAACTCGATTCGCAAACGCTCGGCACCACCACGCGCGTGGGCGTCTACCTGCCGCCGCAAGCGCTCACAGGCCCGTGCCCGGTGCTGTACTGGCTCTCGGGTCTGACGTGCACCGAGCAGAACTTCATCACCAAGGCGGGCGCGCAGAAGTGCGCGGCGCACCACGGCCTGATCCTCGTCGCGCCCGACACCTCGCCGCGCGGGCCGGGCGTGCCCGACGCCGACGGCTACGACCTCGGCATCGGCGCCGGCTTCTACGTCGATGCGACACAGGCGCCGTGGGCCGCGCACTACCGCATGCACCGCTATGTCGTCGACGAGCTGCCGGCGTGGGTGGAGGCGAACTTCCCGGCCAGCGAGGCGCGCGGCATCAGCGGGCATTCGATGGGCGGGCACGGCGCCCTGGTGATCGCACTGCGCAATCCGCGGCGCTACCGCAGCGTGTCGGCGTTCGCGCCGATCGTCGCGCCGACGCAGGTGCCCTGGGGCGAGAAGGCGTTTTCCGCCTACCTCGGTCCCGACCGCGAAGCCTGGCGCGACTGGGACGCCTGCGAGCTCGTCGCGTCCGCGCCCGAGCGCCTGCCGCTGCTCGTCGACCAGGGCCTGGCCGACGAATTCCTCGAGACGCAGCTGCAGCCCGAGCGCCTGCGCGAGGCCTGCGAGGCGGCCGGCCATCCGCTCGAGCTGCGCCTGCGGCCGGGCTTCGACCACAGTTACTACTTCATCGCGTCCTTCATCGACGAGCACCTCGCGCACCATGCGGAGATGCTGCGCGGCTGAGGCGCGATGCGGGCGGTATCGGGGCAGCCGTCGCGGTGGCGATGCGTCGCCGCCCGTGCCGCGGCCAACGTCGCGTCGTCAGGGCGCCGGCACGTGCACGCGGCGGCGCATCAGCCGCAGGCCTGCGTAGACGAGCACGAGCGCGGCGAGCGAGATGCCGATCGCCTGCCATTCCTCGGGCTTCAGCGTGGTGCAGATGGCCGCCATGATCGCGAAGCCGACGATCGGCATCAGCGCGCCGCCGGGCATGCGGAAGGGCGCGCCGCGCTCGGCGATGCCGCGACGCTGCAGCTGCCACGCGCCCAGCGCCACCGCGGCGTAGACGAGGCAGATCGCGCCGCCGGAGATCGCGGCGAGCGCGTCGAACGTGCCGCCCACCGCGAGCACGCAGGCCAGGCCCGCGTGCGTGGCCAGGCCCATCAGCGGCACGCGGTGGCCGGCGCTCACGTGGCCGTAGGCGCCCGGCAGGTAGCCGTCGCGCCCGAGCGCGAACAGCAGGCGCGAGGAGCCGAGCAGGTTGCCGAGCAGGAAGCCGGCCATCGACACGCAGGTCGTGACGAGCAGCAGCGTGCGGCCGCCGTCGAAGATCTCGCCGGCCGTCTCCGCCAGCGGCACGTCGCTGGTCGCCAGCCGCGCGCCTAGCAGGCCCTGCCCGACGATCTGCAGGCCGAGGTAGAGCGCGACCACCAGCAGGATCGCCACCAGCGTCGCGCGCGGCACGTTCTTCGCGGGGTCGTCGAATTCGCCGGACGGCACCAGCGCGGTCTCCAGTCCGGAGTAGGCGAACATCACCAGCACCAGAGAACCGCCGAGCGCGGCGAGCGAAGGCACGTCACCCGGTGCGAAGCTCACCTGGCTCCAGTCCACCAACGGCAGGCCGATCAGCACCAGCAGCGCGAGCGGCGCCAGCTTGATCGTGGCGAG
The DNA here is from genome assembly GCF_054781815.1 of Lysobacter humi (ex Lee et al. 2017). Taxonomy (NCBI): domain Bacteria; kingdom Pseudomonadati; phylum Pseudomonadota; class Gammaproteobacteria; order Lysobacterales; family Lysobacteraceae; genus Lysobacter; species Lysobacter humi (ex Lee et al. 2017). Next base: position 83,325 of record NZ_BAAGTR010000010.1, read on the forward strand.
GGTGGCCACCGCGCGCGCGCCCAGCTTGACGCCGAAGGCATTGAGCGCGAACAGCAGGCCGTAGGTGCCGATGATGAGCGCGGCGCGCGCGCCGTCGCCGCCCAGCGAAGGCGCGAGGTTCGCCACCTGCTGCGAGAACGAGGCCGCCACCGCTGCGCTCGAGGCGACGTGGCTGATCCACATCAGCGCGCCGGCGACGAAGCCCACGAACGGCCCGAAGGCGACCGAGAGGTACGTGTACGGCCCGCCGGTGGCATGCGTGCGGCTGCCGGCGGCGGCGAAGCACAGCGCGATCGGGATGATCGCGAAGGCGCCGACGATCAGCGCGAGCGGCGCCGCCTGCCCGACCTGCGCCGACAGCGCGCCGGGCATGCGGAAGATGCCGCCGCCGATGGTGGAGTTGATCACCGCCGCGGCGAGCGCGAACACGCCGATGGCGCGGACGAGTGCGGCATCGCCCTGCAGCAGGCGGGAGGAGTCGTTGGCCACGGTCAGCCCGATGAATGGAAAGTGCGCGCAGCGTCGCATGCCGCGCGCGCTTTTGCAGCCGAGGCCATGGAAAGCTGGGATAGCATCGATGCCCCGCTCACGAAGTGCCCCCATGCGCCCCACGCTCGTCACCGCCTCCCTCGCCGCGGCGCTCGCCGCGCTCTCCGTGCACGACGCTCGCGCCGCCGCGCGGCCCGAAGTCGATGCCGCCGCGCAGGCGGTGGGCGCGCAGGTCGTCGCCTGGCGCCGCGACTTCCATCAGTACCCGGAGCTCTCCAACCGCGAGGTGCAGACGGCGAAGAAGGTCGCCGATGCGCTGCGGAAGATGGGGCTGAAGCCGCGCACCGGCATCGCGAACCACGGCGTGGTCGCGATCATCGAAGGCGGCCGCCCCGGCCCGAAGCTCGCGCTGCGCGCCGACATGGACGCGCTGCCGGTCACCGAGCGCGTCGACCTGCCGTTCGCGTCGAAGGTCACGACCACGTTCAACGGCCAGACGACGGGCGTGATGCATGCCTGCGGGCACGATGCGCACACCGCGATCCTGCTCGGCATCGCGCAGTCGCTGGTGAAGATGCGCGCCGAGCTGCCCGGGCAGGTGATGCTCGTCTTCCAGCCGAGCGAGGAAGGCGCGCCCACCGGCGAAAAGGGCGGCGCCGCGCTGATGCTGGAGGAAGGCCTGTTCCGCGACTTCAAGCCCGACGCGATCTTCGGCCTGCATGTCTTCTCGACCCTGCAGGTCGGGCAGGTGGCGGTGCGGCCGGGCCCCCTGATGGCGGCGTCCGACCGCTTCGCGATCACCGTGAAGGGCCGGCAGACGCACGGCTCGCGGCCGTGGGGCGGCATCGATCCGGTCGCCGCGGCGGCGGAAGTCGTCACGAGCGCGCAGTCGATCGTCGCGCGCCGCACCGACATCGCCAGGCTCCCGGTGGTGGTGAGCTTCGGCGCGGTGCACGGCGGCATCCGCTACAACATCATCCCCGACGAGGTGCAGATGATCGGCACCATCCGCACGTTCGACGAGGCGATGCGGCAGAAGGTGTTCGCGGACCTGAAGAACGTCGCCACGCACGTCGCCGCCGCGCACGGCGCGACGGTGGATGCGCAGGTGCCCGACGCGCCGGGCAATCCGGTCACCTTCAACCACGTCGACCTCACCGCGCGCATGCGCCCCAGCCTGGCCGCGGTGGTGGGCGATGCGAACCTGCTCGAGCCCCCGCTGCAGATGGGCGCCGAGGACTTCTCGTACTACGCGAAGGAAGTGCCGGGCCTGTTCTGGTTCGTCGGCGCGACGTCGAAGGGCACCGATCCGGCCGCCGCGCCAAGTAACCATTCGCCCGAGTTCCGCCTCGACGAGGGCGCGCTCGACGTTGGCCTGCGCACGATGCTGCAGGCCACGCTCGACTTCCTGCACGGGAAGGCGACATGAGCACGACGCTCGATCCGGCGATCCCGCTGGGGCGCAGTGTCGACTACCCGCGCGAGTACGATGCCGCGCTGCTGTTTCCGATCCCGCGCGCGCAGGGCCGCGCCGGGCTCGGCATCGCCGCGCCGCTGCCGTTCACGGGTCACGATCGCTGGCATGCCTACGAGCTGTCGTGGCTCGATCGCCGCGGCAAGCCGCATGTCGCCACGGCGACGCTGTGCGTGCCGGCGAGCTCGCCGAACCTCGTGGAATCGAAGTCGCTCAAGCTCTACCTCAACTCGTTCAACTCGACGGTGTTCGACGGTTACGAGGAGGTGCGCGCGCGCATCGCCGCGGACGTCTCGCATGCGGCCGGTGCGGACGTCAGCGTCACCTTCGGCCTGCCGCCGATCGATCGCCGCCAGCCGGCGGTACTGCTCGATGCGATCGAGACCGACATCACCCACTACGGTCCGCCCGATGCCGGCCTGATCGCGCTCGACCCCGCGCGGGGCACGGTCGACGAGGTGCTGACCAGCGCGCTGCTCAAGTCGAACTGCCCGGTCACCGGCCAGCCGGACTGGGCGCGCGTCACCGTCGCCTACCGGGGCGCGGCGTTCGAGCATGCGAGCCTGCTGCGTTACCTCGTCTCCTTCCGCGACCACTGCGAGTTCCACGAGCAGTGCGTGGAGCGGATCTTCGTGGACCTGCAGGCCGCCGGCGCGCCGGAGCGGCTGTCGGTCGAGGCGCGCTACACGCGGCGCGGCGGGCTCGACATCAATCCATGGCGGGCGACGCCCGGCACGCCGGCGCCGGCGGCGGCACGCGACGAACGGCAGTGATGCGCGTCGCGGATTAACACGGGCGTCCCTCCGGCTTAACGCGTCGGCGGCGACGCTGGCCGTCGACTCACCGGCGCGTGCGCCGGCTGCCGCTCAGACGTCGTGCCCGCCGCTCATCGCGGTCGCGACCGCCGCTTGAAGAGGTCCGCAGTGCGGGGCGACCCGGCGCGACGACGAGTCGCGCCGTTTTTTTGCGCCTCGCACGCCGCGGACTACCATGGCGCCCCCATCGCCCGGCCCCGCCCATGAAAGCCACCCCGCCGCTCACCGACGCGCAGATCGAACGCCTCGCCGACCTGCTCGACCAGCGCGCCGTTCCGTTCCGCGGCCTGAACCTCGAGGCGCTCGACGGCTACCTCACCGCGATCGCGCTGTCGCCGTCGGCGGTGCCGGTGGAGGAGTGGTCGCCGCCGGTGTGGGGCAGCGCGCCGCCGCGGTGGGCCGACGAGGACGAGGCGCGCGAGGTGCAGGGCCTGCTCGCCAGCCATGCCGCGATGGCCGAGCAGCGCGTGCGCTTCGGCGACGACGACCTGCCCGACACGCTCGCGCCGCTGCTGTGGCTGCCGGAGAACCTCGACGAGCACGAGGACGACGAGCTCGACGTCGGCCGCGACTGGGCGGCCGGCTTCTTCGCCGCGGTCGAGCTGCGCGAGGCCGAGTGGGAGGGCTGGCTCGACGAGAACGACTGGATCGAGGAGATCTTCGACCTCCTCGACCGTCTCGCCAGCGGCGAGATCGTCGCCGAGGACCCCACGCAGCCGGGCGAGCCGATCGAGTACAAGCAGCGGCTGGAGATCATCGGCTCGCTGCCGGCCATGCTCAACGACCTGCACCAGCACCGCATCCACATGCTCACACCGCGCGAGCCGATCCGCCGCGAGGCGGGGCCCGCGCGCAACGAGCCGTGCCCCTGCGGCAGCGGCCGCAAGTACAAGAAGTGCTGCGGGAGCGGCACGGCGGCCTGACACGGCGGTCAAGAAACCCGCGGTACGGTCGATAGCCGTTCTCAGCGCCCCGCTGTCGACCCGTCCGCTCCATGGCCATCGCCCCCGTGCCCCTGCCGGTTCCGGACGCCGATCCCTCGGTGCGCCCGCTCGCGCGCAGCCTGGGCGACCTGCTCGGCGCGCCGTCGCTGGGCGATCTCGCCGAGCGCATCGTCGCCTACCTCGAGGCCGCCGGCTTCGACCGGCCTCTGGTGTGGACCGGCGCGGCCGGCGCGCTGCACACCGGCGCCGGACGCAGCGTGGTCGACGAGGACTACGCGCTCGTCTACCGCGCCTCGGCCGCACCCGGCCGGGTGGTGGGCGACGCCGCCGGCCGCATCGCCGCCTGCGTGCCGGGTCCGCAGGCCGCCGGCTTCGGCCTGCTCGTCGACGACGCGCCCGGCCAGGCTACCGCGCTCCAGGCGCAGTGCCGCCTGCTCGCGCCGGTGGTCGGCGCGGTGCTGCAGAAGATCCGGCTGACCGAATCGCTGCACGACCTCGGGCGCTCCGAGCAGCTGCAGTCGGCGCTGTTCGCCATCGCGGACATGGCGAGCTCGGGCATGGACATCAATGCCATGCTGCGTGAACTGCACGCGATCGTCGGCCGCTTCATGTACGCCGACAACTTCTACATCGCGCTGTACGACGAGCAGACCGACGCGCTGCGCTTCATCTACCTGGTCGACACGAAAGACCCGATCATCCGCGACGCCAACGAGTTCATCCCGATGTCGGTGATGGAGCACGGGCTGACGTGGTACCTGATCCGTGACAAGCGCCCGCTGATGGGCTCGATCAGCGAGATCCATGCGCAGATCACCGGGCCCAAGCGTTCGATCGGCGTGGGCTGCTACGACTGGCTGGGCGTGCCGGTGCTGATCGGCGACCGCGTGCGCGGCGTGCTGGTCGTGCAGAGCTACGTCGAGCGCCCGCGCTACACGCCCGCCGACCAGGCGCTGCTGTCGTACGTCGGCAGCCACATCCTCACCGCGCTCGATCGCAAGATGGCGCAGGAGGAGCTCGAGCGTCGCGTCGAGGAACGCACGCAGGCGCTCACGCTGGAGGTGCAGGAGCGCCAGCGCTCGGTGCGCATCCAGGAGACGCTCTACCGCATCGCCGAACTCTCGCACACGGCGACCGACCTCGACGAGTTCTATGCCGCGGTGCATCGCATCGTCGGCGAGCTGATCGATGCGCGGAATTTCTACATCGCGCTGCTGGCCGAGGATGGCGCGCACCTGCACTTCCCGTACTACGTCGACGCCTTCCGACAGCAGCGCGAGAGCCGGCGACTCGGCCGTGGGCTCACCGAATACGTGATCCGCGAGGGCCGTGCCTGCCTCTTCGACGCCAACGACGCGGCGAGCCATGCGGAAATGCTCGAGCTCGAGGCCCGCGGCGAGATCGTCACCTCCGGCCCCGACTCGCACGTCTGGCTCGGCGTGCCGCTGGTGCTCGGCGACCGCGTCATGGGCGCGCTCGCGGTGCAGAGCTACACGCCGGGCGTGGGCTACACCACGCGCGACCGCGAGCTGCTCACCTTCATCAGCTACCAGATCGCCAACGGGCTGGAGCGTCAGCGCGCCGCGGCCGAGCTCAAGAACGCCTATGCCGGGCTGGAGCGCCGTGTCGCCGAGCGCACGAGCGAGCTGTCCGAGCAGATCGAGGTGCGCGAGCAGGTCGAACTGCGCCTGAAGCACGAGGTGCTGCACGACTCGCTCACCGGCCTGCCCAACCGCGCCTACCTGCGCGACCAGCTGGTGCGCGCGATCGCGCATCGCGAGCGCGATCCGTCGCATCATTTCGCGGTCCTGTTCATGGACCTCGACCGCTTCAAGGTGATCAACGATTCGGTCGGCCACCTCGTCGGCGATGCACTTCTCAAGGAAGTGGCGCGGCGCTTCGAGGCCTGCATCCGGCCGGGGCGCGACATGGTCGCCCGCCTGGGCGGCGACGAGTTCGCGATCCTGATGGAAGTCGACAGTGCGGACGCGCCGCTGCGCATGGCGCAACGCGTACTCGATGCATTGAAGGACCCGGTGCGCGTCGGCGGCAAGGAGCTCTTCACCGGCGCGAGCGTGGGCATCGCGCTCAGCTCGCCACGCTACTCGAGCCCGGAGGACCTGCTGCGCGATGCCGACATCGCGATGTACCGCGCGAAGGCCGGGGGGCGGCACCGCTTCGAACTGTTCGACGAGGACCTGCACGACGAGGCGCTCCAGCTGCTCGAGGTGGAGAGCGACCTGCGCCGCGGCCTCAAGCGCCATGAGTTCGAGCCCTATTTCCAGCCGATCGTGCGCCTGTCGGACGCGCGCGTGATCGGCTACGAGGCGCTGATGCGGTGGAACCATCCCGAGCGCGGCGTGCTCGCACCGGGTGCGTTCCTGCACGTGGCCGAGGCCAGCGGCACGATGGAAGTGCTCGACTGGCAGATCTTCGAGCAGGCGCTCGAGATGATCCCGAAGCTGCTCGTGCCCGGCCAGTACGTCAACCTCAACTTCTCGCCGCGGCACTTCCGCTCCACGGATCTGGACACGCGCTTCCTCGAACTCATCGCCGCCAAGGGCGTGGATCCCTCGCAGGTACGCATCGAGGTCACCGAAGGCGCGCTGCTGGAGAATCCCGAGCAGATCGGGCAGGTCTTCGACCGCCTGCGCGAGCACGGCGTGCTGATCGCGCTGGACGACTTCGGCACCGGCTATTCGTCACTCTCCTACCTGCACCGCTTCAAGCTGCACACGGTGAAGATCGACCGCTCCTTCATCAACGACCTGCGGCTGGAGGACGAGGGCGGCAGCACCGCGGTGGTGCGGGCGATCCTGGCGCTCTCGCGCGCGCAGAAGCTCGAGGTGGTGGCCGAGGGCATCGAGAACGAGGCGCAGCGGCAGGCGCTGATGAGCCTGGGCTGCGAGCTCGGGCAGGGGTATTACTTCGCCAAGCCCGGCTCGCTCGGCTCGATCCTCGCCGCCCGCGGTCAGTGACGGGCGCGGCAGGCCAGCGGCCGCCTACTCTGCAGTCGGGTATGGACGCCGCGACGCATGCGCACGTACCCCAAGGTACCCGCTTCGCAACCGGTCGTGACACATTGCGATTCGTGCGATGCGCAAGCCCCGACGGATGCGATCACTCCTCGAGGCGGACCCCGGCCCGCGTGCCGAACTTCGTGGCACGGTCGAATTCATAGCTGCGACGCTTGGCGAGTTGCACCTGTGCGCGCAGCGCCTCCTGCGCGCGCAGGGCGGCGAGTTCGCAGTCGCGCTCGGCAGGCAGGGCTTCGAGTGCGGCCTGCGCGCCGTCCGCGGCGTCGAGCGCGTGTTGCCGGTGGACGTCCTCGTGCTCGACGAGGTTCGCGACGAGGCGCGTCCAGCGTGCCCGCAGCCGCGGCGCCGCGTTCGTGGCCGTCCAGCGCGGCAGCGTCGTCACGATCTCGACCCGCACGCGCGGGCTTTCGATGCGGCAGCCCGCAATGCCGGCGACCGGCGTGTACCGACTGCGCACCTCCCACGCCGTGTACGCCCAGGCACGCCGCCCCTGATGCAGCGGACCGCGCTCGGCCATCTGCCGGGTGAGCGTCGTCGCATCGCCGCCGTCCACGTCGTAGGTCTCGATACGCTCGTCGACGTCGATGCCGGCATCCCCCGCGGTGGCGGACAGCGGCATCGACGAGGCGATGCAGAAGGCGAACAGTCGATGGAGAAGCATGTCGGGCATCCGGGTGGCGGCTGGTGCACGACGCGCGGCGGCCGGGCCTGCCCGGATCGCGAACGGCGACGCTCACCGCGAAGAGGCTAACCTTCCGGCGGTCCGCCCGGAATGCCTCAATGCTGTCTCCGTCCCGCCAGCACATGCTGGGCTTCGCGCTCGCGCTCGCCCTGGTCGCGCTCATCGGCATCCAGATGCGGCGCGTGCAGGACGCGCTGCTGCAGGCGAATGCCTCGGTGACGCGGAGCCTGCAGCTGATCACCGTCATCCAGGGCACGCTGTCGGCGCTGCAGGACGTCGAGACCGGCATGCGCGGCTACGTGATCACCGGCGACGCGCCGTTCCTCGGGCCGTATCACGCCGGGCGTGCGGACGTCGCGCTGCGACTGCGTGAGCTGCATGCGCTGCTGGGCACCGTGCGCGACCGATCCGATCGCCTGCATGTGCTCGACGCGGCCGTCGAGCGCCGCCTCGAGCTCGCCGCCGCGAACGTCGACGCGCGTCGCGTCGAGGGCGCGGCGGCCGCGGCCGAACGCGTGCGCACCGCGGGCGGACGCGAGGCCATGGACCGGGTGCGCGCACTGCTCGGCGAGCTCGAGGCGCGCGAGCGCGATCGGCTCGCCGACGAGCATCGCCAGGTCGAACGCCTCGTCGAGCGGAGCCGGCTGTTCACGATCGTCGGTGGACTCGGTGCGCTCGCATTGCTGCTGGCGGCGCTGGCCTCGGTCGACCGCAGCCTCCGCGTACGCCGGCGTCTCGCCGCCGAGGCGCAGGCCGCGGCGGCGCGCCAGGCCGCGCTGCTGCGCGCGATCCCCGACACGCTGTGGGAGCTCGGGCCGGACGGCCACACGCAGGGGCTGTCGGCCGGCGCGCCGTCGACGCCGCACGCCGCGCTGCAGGCCCGGCTGCGCGGGCAGCCCGTCGGCGATGACGGCGCCACCGCGCCGTTCGACTGGGCGGCCGACGACGGCACCGAGTACGAGGTGCGCAGCGTCGATGCGGGCGGAGGCCGCCTCGTGATCGTCCGCGACATCACCGAGGCGTCGCGCAACCGCCGCGCGGTGCGCGACCAGCGCGAGTTCCTTCGCACCATCGTCGACACCGACGAGAACCTGATCGCGGTCCGCGACGCGGCCGGTCGCTTCAGCCTCTGCAACGTCGCGTTCTGCGACGTAGTCGGGCTCGATCCATCGCAGGTGGAGGGCCACGCGCCGGAGGCCATCGCCGGGCACGAGGGCCTCGCGCCGCTGCTGGACGGCGATGCGGCGGTCGCCGACGGCGCGGACGAATGGCGCGCCGCGCAGGTGCACCTCGTCGATGCCGCCGGCGCCGACCGCTGGCTGCAGGTGCTCAAGCGCGCGCTGGTGCTCGCCGACGGCACGCGCCACGTGCTCACGGTGGCCGTCGACATCACCGCGCGCCTGCGCGCCGAGCGGCTCAAGGACGAGTTCATCTCCACGGTGAGCCACGAGCTGCGCACGCCGCTCACCTCAATCCGCGGCGCGCTCGGGATGGTCGTCGGCGGGCTGGCGGGCGAGGTCCCCGAGGGCGCGCGGCCGCTGCTGGACATCGCGCAGAAGAACACCGAGCGCCTGGTGCGGCTCATCAACGACATCCTCGACATCGAGAAGCTCGAATCCGGCCGGCTGAAGCTGCAACTGCGCACGAGCGGCCTGCGCACGCTCGCGCAGCAGGCGGTCGAGCAGATCGGCCCCTATGCCGACGGCTTCGGCGTGGCGGTGGTGCTGGCGCCCGGCGAGGACGGCGAGGCGGAGGTCGACCCGGACCGCTTCGGCCAGGTGATGGCGAACCTGCTGTCGAACGCGATCAAGCATTCGCCGCCCGGCGGGCGCGTCGACGTGGGCCTCGCGCGCGTCGACGACGGCCTGCGCCTGACGGTGGCCGACGCCGGCGAGGGCATTCCGGAGGCGTTCCGGCCGCACGTCTTCGAGCGCTTCGCGCAGGCCGACGCCTCCGACGTGCGCCGGCGCGGCGGCACCGGCCTCGGGCTCGCGATCACCCGCTCGCTGGTCGAGCAGATGCGCGGGCGGATCAGCTTCGAGACCGCGACCGGCGCCGGCACGCGCTTCGCGGTCTGGCTGCCGGCGGCGGCCCCGACGGCCGCGCCGCGGCCCACCGCGGGCGACGCGCCGCGCATCGTGCTGCTCGCCGCCGAGCCCGCCGTCGCCGCCGAACTGGTGCGCCTGCTCGCGATGCAGGGCGTGATATGCGACCTCGCCACCGATCCCGCGCAGGCCCGCGCGCGCCTGGCCACGCCGGGCGTGCGCGGGCTGGCGATCGACCTCGCGCTGCCGGGCGGTGCGGCGCCGGCCTTCCTGCGCGAGGTCCGCCTGCAGCCGCGCTACCGCCACCTGCCGGTGCTGCTGCTCGGCGTGGAGGCCGCGCCGGAGCTGCGCGGCGGCGCGGTCGGGGTGGTCGACTGGCTCGACAAGCCGCTCGATCCCGGCCAGGTGGCCGCCGCGATCCGCGGCTGCCTGCAGGGTCGGCGCGAGCGGCCGCAGGTGCTGCACGTGGAGGACGATCCCGACGTGCGCGACGTGCTGCGCGGCCTGCTCGCGAGCGCACCGCTGGACCTGCACGCCGCCGCCACGCTGGCCGAGGCGCGGATCGAGCTGGCGCGCCGCCGGCACGATCTCGTCGTGCTCGACCTGATGCTTCCCGACGGCGACGGTGCCGAGCTGCTGCCCGAGCTCGGCGAGGCGCGGCCGCCGGTGCCGGTCGTCATCTTTTCTGCCCAGGACCGCGTACTCCCGGAGAGCCGCGGCGTGCTGCAGCGGCTGGTGAAATCACGCAGCGATGCCGCGGCGCTGGCGAGCCTGATCGCGGAGAATCTGCGCCACTGGCCCGCCACGGCGGCTTCCGAGGAGACCCCATGACGTCGAATCCGCAGGTGCTGATGGTCGAAGACGAGGAGGACGTCGCCTTCATCGTCCGCTTCCTGCTCGAGCGCCACGGCTTCGGGGTCGAGCACGTCGCCGACGGCCGTGCCGCGCTCGATCGCATCCGCTCCGGGCCGGTGCCGGACCTCGTGCTGATGGACCTGATGCTGCCGTTCCACGACGGCCTGGAGCTGGTCGAGCGGCTGCGCGGCACGCCCGGCTGGGCCGCCGCTCCCGTGCTGATGCTGACGGCGAAGTCGCGCGAGGCCGACATCGTCCGCGCCCTCGAGCTCGGCGCCGACGACTACGTCACCAAGCCCTTCCAGCCGGAGGAGCTGCTCGCCCGGATCCGCCGCCTGCTGCGGAGGGCGGGATGAGCCGCCGCCTCGTGCTCACCCTCGCGCTGCTGGCCGCACTGCCGGCAGCAGCGCAGGCCCCGGACGCGATCGCGCAGGCGCGGCGCCTCGTGGAGGCCCGCGACTTCGCCGGCGCGGCGGCCGTGCTGGAGCAGCGCCTCGCCGCGCAGCCCGCCGACGGCGACGCCCGCCTGCTGCTCGCCCGCGTGACCGCCTGGGGCGGTGACCCGGAGCGCGCGCTGCCCATGTATGTGGCGATGCTCGCCACGCGCCCGGACGATCCCGACGTGCTGTTCGGCTACGGCCAGGCGCTGCTGTGGTCCGGCCGTCCTGCCGAGGCCGTGGCGGCGCTCGAGCGCGCACTGGCCCTCGCCCCGGGCTACGCCGACGTGGTCACCCTGCTCGCGCAGGCCCGCGCCACGACGGCCCCGGTGCCGCCGCCCGACGCCGGTCGCGCGACGGGCGGCGCCGCAGGCCCGGGACCCGGGGCGGTGATCCCCGACCCCGCGGCGCCCCTGACCGGCACGGCCACCGTCGCCGACGGGTCCGCGTCGCCGACCGAGCCGCCGGCGACCGCCGACCGCCGGCGCCGCCTCGTGCTCTCCGCCCGCCACGACCGTCTCGACGGCGCCTACGACGACTGGGATGCCTTGCGGCTCGACGTGGTGGCCCTCCCGCGCGATCGCGTCGGCGCTTACGGGGCGGTCTTCGCCGAGCGCCGCTTCGGCCTCGTCGACCGCGGCCTCGAGGCGGGCCTGGTGCTGCCGCTCGGCGACGGCTGGACACTGCAACCCGAACTGGGCGTGGTGCCCGGCGCCGACGTGCTGCCGCGCCAGTACGGCGACCTGCGCCTGCAGAAGGTCTGGACCGGCGGCTGGGTGGGCGCGGCCAGCCTGCGCCACAGCCGCTACCGCGACGTGGACGTGCAGCGCCTCGCACTCGGCATCGAGCGCTACGCCGGCGACTGGCGCTTCGGCTACACGCTCAACACCACGCGGCTCGCCGGGCGCTACGCCACCGGCCATGACCTGCGCGCGGTGCGGGCCTACGGCGACGGCGGCGAGGTCGGTGTGCAGGTCGCCTCCGGTCGCGAGGCCGCCCTGCTCGGCACGCAGGTGGTGGCCAGCGAGGTCACCGCGGCCACGCTGTTCGGGCGCCACCCGCTCGCGACCGACTGGCGCCTGCTCTGGAACATCGGCGGCGTCGACCAGGGTGATCTCTACACCCGCCGGGGCATCGGGCTCGGGCTGGAGCGCCGCTTCTGACGGCCGCCGTCGGCGCGGCCGCTGGCATGGCCGGCATGGTTCCGTTCGCCTGGCTGCCGCCCGACCCCGCGCTGCGCCTCGCCGCATGGACCGCGCTCGGGCTCGCGGCGGTGACGCTGGCGGTACTGCTGCAGGTGCTCGCGGTCTCCGCGCTCGCCACGCGCGAGCGCCGGCGGCGCGAGGCCTTCGAACGCCGCTGGCGGCCGCGTCTGGCGCAGGCGAGCATCACCGGCGACGCCGTGATCGACCTGCCGGCGCCGCGTGGCCGCCAGCGCCTGTGGTGGCTGATGCTCTGGAACCGCATGCAGCGCCAGCTGCGTGGCCAGGCCGGTGATCGTCTCAATGCGCTGCTCCGCGCGCTCGGCCTCGACGGGTACGCCCTGCGCCTGCTGCGCCGGCCGGGCGTGCGCGGCCGGCTCGTCGCGCTGGAGACGCTGCGGCACCTGGGCGACGACGCGCACTGGCGCGCTGTCGCACCGGTGGTGGAGGCGGGCAATCCCTTCGTCGCGCTCGCCGCTGCGCACGCGCTGATCGACATCGACCCCCCGCGCGCGATGCGCCGGCTGTTGCCGGTCGCGCTGCGGCGCGACGACTGGGGCGGCCAGCGGCTGGCGAGCCTGTGCCGCCACGCCGGGCGCGAGGCGGTCACCCCGGCGCTCCTCGACGCGCTGGACGGCGCCGACCCCGCGCGCACGGCGCGACTCCGCCCGCTGCTCGCGGCCGCCGATCCCGCGCGCATCGCCCCCTGGGCGCGCGACTGCATGCGCGGCGATCCCGACCCGCGCAACCGCCAGGCCGCGGTGCAGGCGCTCGGCGAGCTCACCGATCCGCGCGACCACGCCCTGCTCGCGGCGATGCTCGTCGACGACGACCCGGGCGTGCGCCTGGCCGCGGTGGACGCGCTTGCGCGCCAGGGCCGCGCCGACGACGTCGACGTGCTCGTCCCCTTGCTCGCGGACCGCAGCTGGTGGGTGCGGCGGCGCGCGGCCGACACGCTCGTCGCGCTGCCACGCATCAGCGAGGCGCAGCTGCAGGCGCTGGTGCCGGCGATCGAGGACCGCTACGGCCGCGAGGCACTCGCCCGCGCGCTCGCCGAGCGCAACGCGGAAGCATCGCCGTGACCGAGCGGATCATCCTCGCCGCGCAGATCTTCTTCATCGGCTACTTCGTGCTGCTCAACGGCGGCTACCTGCTGCTGAACATCCTCTCGATGTTCTCGTTGCGCAGCTACATGCGCCAGCGCGCCGAGTACGGCACCGACGCGCCCTACCTGGGCATCGAGCCGCCGATCTCGCTGCTGGTGCCCGGCTTCAACGAGGAGGCGACGATCCGCACCTCGGTGCGCTCGATGCTGCAGCTGCAGTACCCGGACTTCGAGGTGGTGGTCATCAACGACGGCTCGAAGGACCGCACGCTCGAGGTGCTGATCGAGGAATTCGAGCTCGTCCCGCATCCGGAGGTGGTCCGCAACGCGGTGCCGCACAAGCCGATCCGCGGCGTGTACCGCTCCCTGCGCTATTCGAACCTGCGCGTGGTGGACAAGGAGAACGGCGGCAAGGCCGATGCGCTCAACGTCGGCATCTGCCTCGCGCGGCATGCGCTGTTCTGCGCGGTCGACGCCGATTCGATCCTGCAGCGCGACTCGCTGCTGCGCGTGGTGCAGCCCTTCATCGAGGACGGCCGCACCGTGGCCGCCGGCGGCACCGTGCGCATCGCCAACGGCTCGGAAGTGCGCGGCGGCTTCCTCGTCAAATCCGGCCTGCCGACCAACCTGCTCGCGCGTCTGCAGATCGTCGAATACCTGCGCGCCTTCCTGTTCGGGCGGCTCGGCTGGTCGCCGGTCAATGGCGTGCTGATCATCTCCGGCGCGTTCGGCCTGTTCGACCGCGCGAAGGTGGAGGCCGTCGGCGGCTACCGCACCGACACCGTCGGCGAGGACATGGAGCTCGTGGTGCGCCTGCACCGCTGGCACCGCGAGCATCGCGTGCCCTACCGCATCCGCTATCTGCCCGATCCGATCTGCTGGACCGAATGCCCGGAGGACGCCGGCACGCTCGGCCGCCAGCGCAGCCGCTGGCAGCGCGGTCTCGCCGAGAGCCTGGTCTTCCATCCGCCGTGGCGCTTCGGCTGGCGCGCCGGCGCCGCGGGCTGGCTCGCCTGGCCGTTCATGGCGCTGTTCGAATGGATCGGGCCGATCATCGAACTGTGCGGCTACGTCTTCATGATCGTCGGCTGGCTGCTCGGGATCATCTCGCCGGTCGCGCTCGTGGTGTTCCTCTCGGTCGCGATCGGCATGGGCATCCTGCTGTCGGTCAACGGCCTGCTGCTGGAGACGCTGTCCTTCCGCGTCTACGACCGCGGCCGCGACATGCTGGTGCTGTTCGCGATGGCGGTGCTGGAGAACTTCGGCTACCGCCAGCTCAACACGTTCTGGCGCGTGCGCGGCATGTGGCAATGGATCGCGCGGCGCAAGCACCAGTGGGGTGCGATGAAACGCAGCGGGCGCTGGGGCCAGGCCTGAGGCGCGCGCCGCGTCCCGCCCTTCAGCCGCGCTCCTGCATGCCGCGGACCCGCCGCAGCAGCAGCCCGCGCGGCATCAGCGGGGCGAGGGCGAGCTGCAGGCGCGTGGCCAGCGGCACGCCGCCGTACACGCGCCGGCGTCCCGCGCGCATCGCCGCATAGGCCTCGCGCGCGACCTGTGCCGGTTCGGCGACCCGGCCGCGGAACAGCGGCGTGTCCTCCAGCCCGCCGCGTGCGGCAAAGCCCGTGCGGGTGGCGCCGGGCAGCAGCGTGGTGACGTGCACGCCGGTACCGCGCAGCTCCTCCGAGAGCGCGTCGCCGAGCGAGAGCACGTAGGCCTTGGTCGCGTAGTAGACCGCCTGCAGCGGGCCGGGGACGAGCGCGGCGGTCGAGGCCACGTTGAGCACGTGCCCGCGCCCGGCGCGGACCATGCGCGGCAGCAGGCTGCGCGTGAGCTCGGTGAGGGCGCGGACGTTGAGGTCGATCATCGCCGCGTCGTCGCTCCAGTCGCGCTCGCAGAACAGGCCATGCCCGCCGAAGCCGGCGTTGTTGACCAGGATGGTCGGCGCCAGGCCGCGCGCATCGAGCGTCTCCACCAGCTCGGCCACCGCGCCGGGCGCGGCGAGGTCGCGGGCGAGCACCTGCACGTCCGCCGCGCCGGCCGCCCTCAACTCGATGGCCACGCGCGCGAGCGCGGCCTCGCCGCGGGCGACGAGCACGAGGCGCCCGCCGTGGCGGGCATGCTCGCGGGCGATCTCCAGGCCGATGCCGGACGAGGCACCGGTGACGAGGGCGAGGTCGGTCATGGCAGGGCTCCTGAGGAAGAGCGCCATCATCGCGCGGGCGATTGCACGGAAAAACCGGCTCTCGCTGGATGGGTCTTGTAGTCGTGCTAAACAATGACGATGGCCAGCCGCTTCGAGCGCCTCGATGTCTTCCTCGCCGTCGCCGATACCGGCGGCTTCACCGCAGCCGCGCGTCGTCTGGGCGTCACGCCCGGCGCGGTGAGCCAGGCGATCCGCGCGCTCGAGACCCGCCTGGGCGTGCTCCTCTTCGCCCGCACCACCCGCCGCGTGGCCCTCACGGATGCCGGCCGGGCCCTCGCGGAACGCCTGCGCCCCGTGGCGGCCGAGGTGGACGATGCGCTCGCTGCGGTCGGCCGCGGCGTGGCCGGCGGCCGGCTGCGCCTGACGGTGCCGCGCGCGGTGGTCGGCCCGCTGGTCGCGCCGGCGATGACCCGTCTCCGACGCGCCTGGCCCGGGCTCGCGCTGGAGATCTCGGTCAGCGACCTGCCGGTGGACCTGCTCGCCGAGGGTTTCGACGCGGGCCTGCGCCTGGGCGACGCCGTGCAGCGCGACATGGTCGCCGTCCCGCTCACGCCGCCCCTGGCGTGGACGCTCGCCGCCGCGCCCGCGCTGTTCGACGGCCGGCCCGCGCCGGCGTCGCCGGACGCCCTGCCCGATTGGCCGACGATCGCCTACCGCCTGCCCGGCTCGGGGCAGGTCGAGCCCTGGGACCTCGAGCGCGACGGCCGCCGCCTGCGCGTGCAGCCCGATGGCGGGCTGGTGCTCGACGACCGCGACCTGCTGCTCGCGGCGCTGCGCGACGGCCTCGGGATCGGGCTGGTCGACCGCGCGGGCATCGCGGACGACGTCGCCGGCGGCCGGCTGGTCACCGTGCTCGACGGCTGGGTGCCGGACACGCCCGGGCTGTCGCTCTATTTCCCGATGCGCAGCCAGTCGCAGCCCAAGCTGCGGGCGCTGATCGACGTGCTGCGCGCGGTAGCGGCCGAGATCGAGCTGCCGCGGTGACGTACGCAGCCGCACGGCCACTGCGCATGAGCTGATGGCCGTCCGGGTTTTGCCGCGTCCCGACGCAGGCGCGACAATGCGCGGCCCCGCGATCCCCGTATCGCCCCGCATGCGCCCGCGCATGCCTGTCCGCGAGAACCCCATGTCGAAGACCCCGAAGATCCTCTACACGCTCACCGACGAAGCCCCGTTCCTCGCCACGGCCTCGCTGCTGCCGATCGTGGAGGCCTTTGCCGGCACTGCCGGGATCGCGGTGGAGACGCGCGACATCTCGCTCGCCGGCCGCATCCTCGCGCAGTTCCCGGAAGTCCTCGGCGACCGCGCGGTGAAGGACGACCTCGCCGAGCTCGGCCAGCTGGCGACCACGCCGGACGCGAACATCATCAAGCTGCCGAACATCTCGGCCTCGGTGCCGCAGCTCAAGGCGGCGATCAAGGAGTTGCAGGCCGCCGGCTATCCGCTGCCCGATTACGCCGACGAGCCGTCGACCGACGCCGAGCGCGACGCCCGCGCCCGCTACGCGCGCGTGATGGGCTCCGCGGTGAACCCGGTACTTCGCGAAGGCAACTCCGACCGCCGCGCGCCGGCCTCGGTGAAGGCGTTCGCGCGCAAGCATCCGCATCGCATGGGCAAGTGGAGCGCGGAGTCGAAGTCGCACGTCGCGCATATGGACGGCGGTGATTTCTACGGCAGCGAGAAATCGACCACCGTCGCCGATGCCACGACCGTGCGCATCGAATTCGTCGGCGCCGACGGCGCGACGCGCGTGCTGAAGGAGAAGACCGCATTGCAGGCCGGCGAGGTGATCGACGCCGCGGTGCTGTCCACCACCAGGCTCGCTGCGTTCATCGACGCGCAGATCGAGGACGCCAAGGCGCAGGGCGTGCTGTTCTCGCTGCACCTGAAGGCCACGATGATGAAGGTCTCCGACCCGATCCTGTTCGGCGTCGTGGTCAAGCGCTTCTACCGCGTCGCGCTCGAAAAGCATGCCGAGGCGCTCGACCGCATCGGCTTCGATGCGAACAACGGCATCGGCGACCTCTATGCGCGCCTGCCGCAGCTCGACGACGCCACGCGCACCGCGATCGAGGCCGACCTCCAGGCCGTCTACGCCGACCGCCCGGCGCTCGCGATGGTGAACTCCGACAAGGGCATCACCAACCTGCACGTGCCGTCCGACGTGATCGTCGACGCCTCGATGCCGGCGATGATCCGCGACAGTGGCGGCATGTGGAATGCGCAAGGAAAGCTGCAGGACGCCAAGGCGGTGATTCCCGACCGCTCGTACGCCGGCATCTACCAAGCGGTGATCGACGACTGCCGCGCGAACGGCGCGTTCGACCCGGCGTCGATGGGCTCGGTGCCGAACGTCGGCCTGATGGCGCAGAAGGCCGAGGAATACGGCTCGCACGACAAGACCTTCCAGCTCGACGCGGCCGGCACCGTGCGCGTGGTCGACGGCGACGGCAACGTGCTGCTCGAGCAGCCGGTCGAGGCCGGCGACATCTTCCGCATGTGCCAGACGAAGGACGCGCCGATCCGCGACTGGGTGCGCCTGGCCGTCGAGCGCGCGCGCCTGTCGAACACGCCGGCGATCTTCTGGCTCGATGCGAACCGCGCGCACGATGCGCAGCTGATCGCGAAGGTCGAGGGCTACCTCAAGGATCACGACACGAGCGGGCTCGACCTCCGCATCCTGTCGCCGGTCGAGGCGATGAAGGCCTCGCTCTCGCGCATCCGTGCCGGCCAGGACACCATCTCGGTCACCGGCAATGTGCTGCGCGACTACCTCACCGACCTGTTCCCGATCATGGAGCTCGGCACGAGCGCCAAGATGCTCTCGATCGTCCCGCTGATGGCGGGCGGCGGCCTGTTCGAGACCGGCGCGGGCGGCTCCGCGCCCAAGCACGTGCAGCAGTTCACCGAGGAGAACTACCTGCGATGGGATTCGCTCGGCGAGTTCCTCGCGCTCGCCGCCTCGCTCGAGCACCTGGCCAACTTCGCATCGATGCCGCGTGCGCAGGTGCTCGCCGACGCGCTCGACCGTGCCAATGCGCAGATCCTCGACAACAACCGGTCGCCCGCGCGCAAGGTCGGCGAGCTCGACAACCGCGGCAGCCACTTCTACCTCGCCCAGTACTGGGCGCAGGCGCTCGCGTCGCAGACGCAGGATGCGGAGCTCGCCGCGCTGTTCGCGCCGGTGGCGAAGGCGCTGACGGAGAACGAGACGCAGATCCTGCAGGAGCTGGTCGACGTGCAGGGCCGCGGCGTCGACATCGGCGGCTACTACAAGCCCGACATGGCCAAGCTCGCCACCGCGATGCGCCCGAGCGCGACGCTCAACGCGGCGATCGACGCCCTGCGCGGCTGAGCCCAAGGCCGGCGGCGCGCTCCCTGCGCCGCCGGCCCTCGCCCCCGACGGGCGTCACTCGAAGAAGTACTCCTCGAAGTCCTGGTCCACCCAAGGGAACAGGTCGTCCTCGCGGGTCCGCTCGGTCGGCACCGCCGCATGCGGGACCGTGGCACCCGCATGCAGGCGTCCATAGCGCCGCCGCGCACGCGCGCCGTAGCTCGCCCGCGCGCCGCGCTGCGGCTCGACGCTTACCAGTCCGTGACTTCGAAACAGTTCCATGCGACCTCCTGCCCGATCGATGCGTGCAGGCTAGGCCGCGCGCATGACAGCACGATGCCGCGCGGATGACGGATCGGCGGCAGGCAGCCGACGGAGCGCGCGGTCGAGGCGCGCGGTGGCGCCCGGCGGCCCGGGCGCATGGTGCGGGTCAGCGGGTCAGCGCGTCGGCGACGCCCGCGGGTGGCGCCGGAGGGCCGGGCTACTCCTCGGTATAGGGGTTCCCGTCGCGGCCGCCGTCCGACGGCGCATCGACGGGCGCCTCGGCCTCGGACGGCGCCGCCGGAGCGCGCGCGCGAGCCTCGTCGCCGCGCACATAGGGCGAGTCCCCGTTCTCCGCCTGCTGGCGGCGCAGCTCCGCGACCTGCACCGCACCTTCGTCGGCGCTCATCCGGTACTTGGGTGCGATGTGCGGCATCAGCAGCCGCGCCCAGGCGCCCGTCACGCGGCGCGACTCGTCCGGGCAGCGCAGTGCGCGCTCCTCGGGCAGGCCGCTGCGCGTCACCACGCGCAGGTAGCGGCCCGGATCGCTGCCATAGAGCAGGCACAGCGTATTGAAGTAGCGCTGCTCGCCGAGCGAATGCTCGTCGGCGAAATGCCCGAGGTCGTAGCCGGCCTCGGCGCCGCCGGCCGCGACGAAGAAGTTCGCCGCCATCTGCAGCTGCCGCGCGACGTCCTCCGGGCTCTCGGCCGGGTCGATCGCGCGCAGCATCAGCATCGTGGCGAGCTGGTCGGCGGCATCCTCCTCGCGCCCGGTCGTGCTCAGGTCGAGCTGGTCGATGAGCGCATGGCCGAGCTCGTGCAGCACGATGAAGCGCAGGTTCGCGCGCAGGTAGTCGACCGCGAAGCCGTCATCGAGCTGCTTCTCGGTCTGCAGCCGGTGGCCGTGGCGCAGGAGGGTGTCGATCATCTCGTAGCACAGCACCACCTCCGCCTTGTCCGGGTTGTAGAAGGCGTTGACCTGCCGGCATTCCGCGGTGAGGAGCTTGAGCGGGCGTGGCAGCACGAGCATGCCGCTCAGCCCGCGCACCTCGGGCAGGCGCGTGAACAGGTCGACGTCGCGCGCGAGGCGGTAGGGCTCGAGCAGCGCCTCGTCACGCGGGGCGACGTACTCCACGAGGAAGCGCGTGCCTTCGGCGGCTTCGGTCTCGGCCTCGGGCGCATGCGCGGGCGGCGCCATCGTGGCGACCGGGGTGGGCTTGGCCGTCGGCGGCGGCGCGACGATCTTCGGGGTCGCCGGGCGGCGTGACCACTCGCTGTAGCCCCAGGCGGCGGAGACTCCGAGCAGGGCGAGGGTGAGGACGGCGATCGCGAGCTTCTGGAACATCGACACTCCCTGTCGTAATGCTGCGCACGGCCGATTCCGTGGCCCGCCCGCATGGTAGCCGGCGTGCGGCGGACGCGGAATCCCGCCGCTTGCAGTAGGCTCGCCGCTCCCCCTTTCCGGAGCCCCCGCGATGACCGCCTCCCGCCTCAGCCTGCTGCTCGCCTGCTGCCTGCTCCCGCTCGGCTGCGCCACCGCGCCGGCCGACGGCGGCGCGCCGATGGTCACCAATGCGATGGGTGCCGCGCTCGACGAGGCGATCGCCGGCAGCTGGCGCAGCCCCGAGAATCGCGCGCGCGACGTCTGGCGCCATCCGAAGGAGACGCTCTCCTTCTTCATGGTCCGCCCGGACCAGACCGTCATCGAGATCACCCCCGGTGGCGGCTGGTACAGCGAGATCCTGGCGCCCTACCTGCGCGACGACGGCCGCTACGTCGCGGCGGTGATCGACCCCGCGGGCGAGACCAACGAGCGCGCGCGCGACTACTACGCCAAGGGCCTCGCGGACCTGCGTGCGAAGTTCGCCGGCGACGCCGCGCGCTTCGATCGCGCGCAGATCGTCCCGTTCAACCAGAAGGCGCCCGTGTTCGGCGCGACCAATTCCGCGGACGTCGTGCTCACCTTCCGCAACGTGCACAACTGGCGCATGAGCGGGAACGCCGAGGCGATGTTCAAGGGCTTCTTCGACGTGCTCAAGCCGGGCGGCGTGCTCGGCGTGGTGGAGCACCGCGCGAAGGCCGACGTACCGGCCACCGACAAGTCCGGCTACGTGGGCCAGGCGCAGGTGATCGCGATGGCGCAGGCCGCGGGCTTCGTGCTCGACGGGCAGAGCGAGGTCAATGCCAATCCGAAGGACACCAAGGACCATCCGAACGGCGTCTGGATGCTGCCGCCGGCCAATCGCCACGATGCGAAGGACGCCGCGAAGTACAAGGCGATCGGCGAGAGCGACCGAATGACGCTGCGCTTCGTCAAGCCGCGTGCCTGAGCCCCGCGCGAACGGCGTCGCACCGCTGGGCGAGGCGCGCATGCGCCTCGCGCGCATCACCCGTCGCGGCGCCGGCATGACGCTCGCGGCCGCGGCGTACTGGGCCGCGCTCGCGGGCGTGATCGTCGCCGCCCGGCCGGAGGCGCCGACGCGTGCGCTGCTGTTCGTGCTCGGCGGCGCGCTCGCGTACCCGATCGGCTACGCGGTCAACCGCGCGCTCGGCGGCGACCTGACCGCGCGCGGCAGCGCGTTCCGAGGCCTGGTCGGTGCGATCACCGCGAGCCAGGCGCTCGGCTGGCCGGTCGTGCTCGTGCTGCTCCTGCGCGTGCCGGCGCTCGTGCCGCTCGCGATCGCCGCGCTGATGGGCGCGCACTACCTGCCCTACGCCTGGCTCTACCGCGCGCCGGCCTATGCCGCGCTCGGCATCGTGTCGGTGGCCGCGGCCACGACGGCGGAACTCGTCTGGCCCGGCCGCGCGGACCTGATGATCGCGGCGACGCTCGCGCTGCTGCATGCCGTCGCCGGCCTGCGCGTCGCCCGCATGCGCGATCTGCCGGCCGCCTGAGGCCCGCCCGTCGCCGTGCTGATCGCCTTCAACAAGCCGTACGGCGTGCTCTCGCAGTTCACCGACCGCAGCACGCCGCCGCGCCCGACGCTCGCCGGCTTCGGCCTGCCGCCGGACGTCTATCCCGCCGGGCGCCTCGACCACGACAGCGAGGGGCTGCTGCTGCTCACCGACGACGGCGGCCTCGCGCACCGCCTCACCGATCCGCGTCACAAGGAAGCCAAGACCTACTGGGTGCAGGTCGAGGGCGAGCCGCAGGCGGCGCAGCTCGAGACGCTGCAACGCGGCGTCCTCCTCAACGACGGGCCGACGCGTCCGGCGCAGGCCCGGCGCATCGACGCGCCCGCGCTGTGGCCGCGCGATCCGCCGGTGCGCTACCGCAAGACGGTGCCCGACGCGTGGCTCGAGCTGGTGATCCGCGAAGGCCGCAACCGGCAGGTGCGCCGCATGACCGCGGCGGTCGGGCTGCCCACGCTGCGCCTGGTGCGCGTGGCGATCGGCGTGCATCGGCTCGGCGATCTCGCGCCCGGCGCATGGCGTGATGCCGGCTCACGGCAGTGAACCGTTCACCGATCCTGAATAGGGCGCACGGCATAACATCGTGACGCTCTGCTAAGGTCGGGCGCTTACCCCGAGTCGACGGACCGGCTCGTTTCGCGAGGATGCATGGCCAGTCAGACCGGTACCGCCGCCAAGATCCTGGTCGTCGACGATCAGCCGGCCAACCTTCGGGTGGTCGGCATGCTTCTGTCGCGCCAGGGTTACCAAGTGGTGACCGCGGAGAACGGCCCGAAGGCGCTCGAGATCTGCGAGAGCGATCCGCCGGACCTCGTGCTGCTCGACATGATGATGCCGGGCATGGACGGCTTCCAGGTGATGGAGGAGATGCGCGCCGGCGCCGCGCCGCCGAGCCTGCCCGTCGTGTTCGTGACCGCCGCGCAGGATCGCGACCTGCTGCTGCGCGCCTTCGATGCCGGCGCGGTCGACTACGTCACCAAGCCCTTCCTGCCCGAGGAGCTGCTCGCGCGCGTGTCCGCGCACGTCGGGCTCAAGCTCACCCGCGACCGCCTCGAGCGCGTGGCGCGCGAGCGCGAGGAGCTCGTCAACCTCGTCGCGCATGACCTCAAGAACCCGCTCTCCTCGGTGCTGTTCGCGAGCGAGATGCTGATCTCCGGCGCGACCAAGCCCGAGCGCGTGCCGCGCTACATGACGATGATCCACGAGAGCGCGACCGATGCGCTCGGCTACATCCGCCAGTACCTCGAGAACACCGCACGCGGCGACGACGGCGCGACCGCGCAGCGCGCCTCGCTCACCGACACCATCGACTGGCTGGTGCAGCGCTACGAGTACCAGCTCGAATCCAAGGGGATCCGCGTGACCGTCACGCGCCCGCCCGGGGACATCGGGGTGCGCATCGACGAGCGCGTGCTGCGCCAGGTCAGCGAGAACCTCGTGACCAATGCGATGAAGTACGCACCGGGCAGCGAGCTGCTGATCGCGGGTCGCACGGGTGCACCGGGCTTCGGGCAGCTGGTGGTCGAGGACCGCGGCCCGGGTATTCCCGCGCACAAGCAGCGCGAGCTGTTCAAGCCGTTCGTGCGCCTGCACGACGGCGACGACGGCATCTCCTCGGGCCTCGGCCTGTCGCTCGCCAAGCAGATCGTGCAGAAGGCCGGCGGCCAGCTCTGGTACGAGGATCGCGAGGGCGGTGGCGCGCGCTTCGTGATCGAGCTGCCGCAGGCCTGAGCGCGCCGCGTGTAAGGTGTGCGGCCCTGCATCGCCGGACCCGTCGTGAAGCCCAGCCCCCTGCACCTGAAGGCCGACTGGCAGTACGAGGAAAGCGGGGCACGCCAGCATTACGTGATCGAGGCCTGGCTCGAAGGCCAGCGTGCCGGCCGCGCCTACGGCTGGTACGAGCCCGGTGCGCGCTTCGTGCTGGAGAAGATCGAGATGGAGCGCGCGCAGCGTTCGAAGGGCTACGGCACGGCGGTGATCGAGCAGCTGCGTGCGAAGGCGCGCGAGCGCGGCTGCACGGAGTTCGTCATCCAGGGCGTGCGCGTCGCGAACCGGCGCGCGATCAAGCTGTACGAATCGCTCGGCGCCGTGCCGCAGCCGACCTCGCCACAGCTGGTGTCCTTCATCATCGCCCCACCGTAGCCGCGGCCGCCCGTGCGTCGCAGCACGCCAGGAGAGTACGCATGGAAGAGCGAGTCCGACGCGCAATCGTCCTGCAGCCGGGCCAGGGCCGCTCCTATGCGATGGGCGGGATGTCGGCAGTGTTCAAAGCCGACCAGGTCGAGACCGCGCATCGCTATTCGATCTCCGAATGGTGGCTGGAGCCCGGCACACAAGGCCCCGACGCGCATTCGCACGACGAGGACGACGTCTTCTACGTGCTCGAAGGCACGATGAGCTTCCTGCTCGACGGCGCCTGGGTCGACTGCCCGAAGGGCGCCTTCGTGCTGGCGCCGGGCGGCGCGGTGCACGACTTCCGCAACGCCGGCGACGTCCGGGCAGGCGTACTCAACATCAGCGTGCCGGGCGGCTTCGAGGCGCACATGGGCGCCATCGTCGACTGGTTCGCGGCGCATCCGCCGGGACGCGTGTCGGGCTGACCATCCAACGCGGTCGCTGCGGGATCGCGGGTCTGCCATCGGCATTCGCCCACTTGTCGCATGCATCGATCGGGTCCCATGCGCCGCATGCCCGGCCGTGGGCTCGCGCCCGAAAACGACGCTGCCGGCGCGAGGCCGGCAGCGTGGATGGAGCGACGAGGAACTCAGTGCTCGGTACGCGGCTCGCGCGAGGCGGTGCTGCGCGACCGGCTGCCGCTGCTGCGGCGTGCGGTGCCCGTGCTACGGCTGCCGCGACGGCTCGACCCGCCTTCCTCGCGACGCGCCTCGATGCGCTTCGCGCTGCCTTCGAGGGTCTGGCCCTTGCCGTCCTCGGCATTGCGTGCACGGCGACGCGCGGCGTACCAGACCAGGCCGGCGCCGGCGAGGGTGGCGACCGCGATCACCGGATTGCGACGTACGAGCATCAGCCCGGCCTTCGCACCGGCGCGCGCGGCGCCGAGCTTCATGCCGGTGTCGAGGAGCGAGGACGCCTTCGGCGCCATCGTGCGCAGCGCATCGCCCGCCTGGCTCGCCAGATCGAGCGCGCGTTCGGGCAGAAGATCCAACTTGCTCATGTGGGAGGTCCTGCAGGGAATCGATGGCCAGTCTCCACCCGCTTTCGTTGAAGCGGCGTGAGCCCAGTCCGCCGATGCTGAACGGCCGCTTGCCGTCGTCCATTCGCATCGGCGTGCGGGCGCTCTCAACTGCGCATCGACATCCGCTGCAGCGCGAAAGCGTGGACGAGCGATCTGCGGTGTCGAGAACGCGTCGTGGACTGCGCGGTCGAAAAATACTACGGCGCTGGGGCAGTCGATCGCCGCTTAGCGGCTACACCACGACCGAACCGGCCCAGCGTTGCGGCCGCCACGTCACCGTCGCCACCCGGTCGGCCGACGTAGTCGCTCATCCGCCGCGTGGCTTGGCGCGGTGCGTCGCCCGGGCACTCCAGGGATCCTCCGGCCACGGATGCTTCGGGTAGCGGCCCTTCATCTCCTTGCGCACCTCCGGGTACGTGCGCTCCCAGAAGCCGCGCAGGTCCTGCGTGACCTGCAGCGGGCGGCCCGCGGGCGAGAGCAGGTGGAGGGTGAGGGGGACGCGGCCGTCGACGATGCGCGGCGTGTCGGCGAGGCCGAACAGCTCCTGCAGCTTCACCGCCAGCACCGGGGGCAACGGCTGGCCGTCGGGATCGGTGGCGTAGGTGATCGCGCGCTCCATGCCCGAGGGCACGGCGATGCGGACGGGCGCGAGGCGGTCGATGCGCTGGCGCTGCGACCAGTCGACGCGCGCGCGCAGGGCGTCGCCGAACGCGGATTGGTCGAGTGCGTCGAGCCGCGTGCGTCCGTGCAGGGCCGGGCGCAGCCAGTCATCGAGCGTGGCGAGCAGTGCGACGTCGGCCAGATCCGGCAGCGCGCCCGGATCATCGACCGGCAGCGGCGCCCATGCGCGCAGGCAGCGCACGCGCTCGCGCCACTGGCGCAGGGCGTCGGTCCAGGGCAATGCATCGAGCCCGAGCTGGCGCACGGCATCGATGAGCGCGTCGGCGCAGCGCGCGGGGTCTGGCCGGGGCAGCGGCCGCGACTCGAGCACGATGTGGTCGAAGCGCCGCTCGCGCACGGCGGCGATCGCGCGCGCGGCATCGTCCCAGTACACGCGGTCCTCGCCGACGAAACGCGCGGGGAAGTCGCGTTCGAGGCGATGCTCGTCGACCGGCGCGGCCTGCAGGATGCGCGCGTCGCGAGCCTCGTCGCGCAACTCGTTGACCACGAGCCACGGTTCGCCGTGCAGCGCGCTCGCATCGAACAGGCGCACGGTGCGCCCCGTCGCAAGCTGGTAGCGCAGCGGATCGGTCGCGTGTCGGCGCGCGATGCGATCGGGGAAGGCATGCACGAGCACATCGCCGAGTGCATGCGCGGGGAGGCTGCGCGGCGGCGTGGCGTCGAGCCGCAGGCGACGGCGCCACTGCTTCGCCGCCTGGTCGATCTGCGCGAGGCCGGCGCGCGAGGCCTCGGGCGGCGTGCGGCCCTCGCGGAACGCGGCGAGCGCCTGCCACCGGTGCGCGAGCGCGTCGCTGCGCGGCAGCCCGGGCGCGGCACGCAGCGGGTCGCGCGCCTCGATCAGCGCGGCGAGGTCGCAGGCGAGCGCCTGCTCGCGCGGGTCGGTCGGGGCGATCAGCATCGCGGCGAGCCGTGGATGCGTGCCGAGCGCGAGCATGCGCCGGCCGGGCGGGGTGACCTGCGCGCCGTCGAGCGCGCCGAGCCGCGCGAGCAGGTCGCGCGCGGCGCCGAGCGCACCCGGCGGCGGCGCATCAAGGAAGCGCAGGTCGCCACCGCCCCAGAGCGCGAGCTCGAGCGCGAGCGCGGACAGGTCGACCTGCGCGATCTCCGGCCGGCGCTGCGGCTCCAGCCGCTGCGACTGCGGCCACAGGCGATACGCCCAGCCGTCGGCGACGCGGCCCGCGCGGCCCGCGCGCTGGTCGGCGGATGCCTGCGCGATCGGCACGACGTCGAGCCGCGCGAAGCCGCTCACGGGATCGAAGCGCGGCTCGCGCGCGAGGCCGGTGTCGATCACCACGCGCACGCCGGGCAGGGTGACGCTCGACTCGGCGACGTTGGTCGCCAGCACCACGCGGCGCCGCGCATCCGCCGCGGGCTGCAGCACGCGCGACTGCTGCTCGACGGGCAGCTCGCCGTGCAGGGCGAGCACGTCGGCATCGACGTGGCCGAGCAACGCATCGACGCGCGCGATCTCGCGCTGCCCGGGCAGGAAGACCAGCACGTCGCCCGGATGCGCGGCCAAGGCATGCTCGACCGCGCGCCGCACCTGGTGCTCGAGCGCCTCGTCGCGGCGTGCCGGGAAATGCGCGATCTCGACGGGATGGCTGCGACCTTCGCTCGACAGCCTCGGCGCGTCGAGGAACTGCGCGAGCCGTTCGCCGTCGAGCGTGGCGGACATGACCACGAGGCGCAGGTCGTCGCGCACCTGCGCCTGCACGTCGAGCGCGAGGGCGAGGCCGAGGTCGGCGGCCAGGTGTCGCTCGTGGAATTCGTCGAAGACGATCGCCCCGATGCCCTCGAGCATCGGATCGTCCTGCAGCATGCGCGTGAGGATGCCCTCGGTGACGACCTCGATTCGCGTGGACGCCGAGACGCGGCTCTCGAAGCGGATGCGGTAGCCGACGGTCGCACCAACGTCCTCGCCGCGCCGCGAGGCCATGAAGCCGGCCGCGGCACGTGCGGCGACGCGGCGCGGCTCGAGCATCAGGATCTTCCGGCCCGCGAGCCACTCGGCTTCGAGCAGCGCGGGCGGCACCTGCGTGGTCTTGCCCGCGCCGGGCGGCGCCTCCAGCACCAGGCGCGGATGCGCCGCGAGGCTCTCGCGGATGCGCGGCAGCAGGGGATCGATGGGGAACGCCACCGCGCGATTCTATCGGTCGCGCCCGCGGTGCCCGGCTAAAATCACGCGATGGAACTGATCGACATCGGCGCGAACCTCACCCACGAGTCCTTCGACCGCGACCGCGACGCCGTGCTCGCGCGCGCGCGCGCGGCCGGCGTCTCGCAGCTCGTCGTCACCGGCGCGAGCCGCGAGCATTCGCCGAAGGCCGTCGAGCTCGCGCGCGCCCATCCCGGCGTGCTGTTCGCCACCGCCGGCGTGCATCCGCACCACGCGGTCGAATACACCGCCGGATGCGATGCCGAGATGCGCGCATTGCTCGCCCACGACGAGGTCGTCGCGGTCGGTGAGTGCGGCCTCGACTATTTCCGTGACTTCTCTCCGCGCCCGGCGCAACGTCGCGCGTTCGAGATGCAGCTGCAGGTCGCGGTCGACACCGGCAAGCCGTTGTTCCTGCACCAGCGCGATGCGCACGAGGACTTCGTGGCGATCATGAAGAACTTCGAGGGCCGTATCGGCCCGTGCGTGGTGCACTGCTTCACCGGCACGCGCGAAGAAGCGTTCGCGTATCTGGACCGCGACTGGCACATCGGCATCACCGGCTGGCTGTGTGACGAGCGCCGCGGCCAGCACCTGCGCGAGATCGTGCCGCACCTGCCGGCCAGCCGGTTGATGGTGGAGACCGACGCGCCCTACCTGCTGCCGCGCACGCTGAAACCGTCGCCGAAGGACCGCCGCAACGAGCCGGCGTTCCTGCCGCACATCGTCGAGGAGCTCGCGCGCGACCGCGGCGAGGCGGTCGACACCGCGGCAGCCGCGACGACCTCGACCGCGCGCGCCTTCTTCCGCCTTCCGCCCGCGCGCTGACCCATGCGCCAGTCGATCGCGCTCGTTACCCTGGTCGTGCGCGATTTCGACGAGGCGCTCGATTTCTACGTCGGCCGGCTCGGCTTTTCGCTCGTCGAGGATCGCGACATGCCCGAGCAGGGCAAGCGCTGGGTGGTGGTCGCGCCGCCCGGATCGACGGGCACCGGACTGCTGCTCGCGCGCGCGTCGACGCCGGAGCAGGCCGCGCGCATCGGCGACGCGACCGGCGGGCGCGTCGCGTTGTTCCTGCATACCGACGACTTCGACCGCGACTACCGGCGCTACCTCGCGGCCGGCGTCGAATTCGTGCGCCCGCCGAGCGTGCAGCCCTACGGCACGGTCGCGGTGTTTCGCGACCTCTACGGCACGCTGTGGGACCTGATCGGCCCGGGCGCCGTTGGCTGAGCGGCACTGGGGCGGCCACGTACCGTCCCGTATCCTTGCGGCCTCCACGGGCACGACGCCCGACTCGACTCCCCACGCGATGACGAAGCTCCGGCACTGGGCATGGATCGGCATGGCGGGCCTCGTGCTCGCCGGCTGTGCGAAGAAGGACGACGCCGCGGACACGCCGGAGGCGACGCCGCCGATGGCGGTCTCCGCCGAGCCCGCGCAGCTGCGCGAGATCGAGCGCGCGATCGGCGTTTCCGGGCCGGTGTCGGCCTGGGAGGAGATGCAGCTCGGCGTCGAGGTGAGCGGGCTGCGCGTCACCGGGCTCTATGTCGACGTGGGCGAGTACGTGCGCCGCGGGCAGGTGCTGCTCGAGCTCGACGCGCGCACGCTCGGCAGTGACCTCGCGCAGGCGCAGGCCGCCTACCGCGAGGCGCAGGCCGGTGCGACGCTCGCGCAGGCGAACCTGCGCCGCGCCGAGCCGCTCGCGCGCGGCAAGTA
The DNA here is from genome assembly GCF_054781815.1 of Lysobacter humi (ex Lee et al. 2017). Lineage (NCBI taxonomy): Bacteria > Pseudomonadati > Pseudomonadota > Gammaproteobacteria > Lysobacterales > Lysobacteraceae > Lysobacter > Lysobacter humi (ex Lee et al. 2017). The sequence goes on from NZ_BAAGTR010000010.1 coordinate 112,873, forward strand.
CATCTCCGCCGGCCAGCTCGACGAGCTGCGCGCCGCGCGCGACCAGGCCAATGCACGCGTGTCGACCGCCCGCGCCGCGCTCGACGCGGCGCAGCTGCGCCGCGATTTCGCCGAGCTGCGCGCGCCGGACGACGGCGTGATCTCCAAGCGCCTCGTGCAGCCCGGGCAGGTCGTCGCCGCGGGCACCGAGCTGCTGCGCCTGATCCGCGACGGCCGCCTGGAATGGCGTGCCGAGCTCGCGGATGCCGAGCTCGCGCGCGTCGACGTCGGCGATCCGGTGGTCCTCGAGGTGCCGGGCGGCGGCACCGTGGAAGGCCAGGTGCGCGCGGTCAGCCCGGGCGTCGACGCGGCCACGCGCACCGGCACGGTCTACGCCGACCTCGACGATCCCGACGGCCTGCGCGTCGGCGCCTACGTGCCCGGCCGCATCCTGACGGGCGCGGCGCGCGTGCTCGCGGTCCCGGCCGCCGCGGTGGTGGTGCGCGACGGCAATCCGTATGTCTTCAGCGTCGATGGCAAAGGCCTGGTGCGCCGCCTGCGCGTGCGCACCGGCGCGACCACGCAGGGCTGGACCGAAATCCTCGACGGTCTGGAGGTCGGCATTCGCGTGATCGTGCGCGGCGCCGGGTTCGTCGGCGAGGGCGACACCGTGCGCGTGGTCGCCGACACCGCCGCGCCGCCGGCGAAGGCCAGCGCGCCATGATCAACGTCTCCGCCTGGGCGATCCGCCGGCCGCTGCCGGCGCTGATGATCTTCTTCGTGCTGTGCGTGGCGGGCCTGTGGGGCTTCTGGAAGCTGCCGGTCGCGCGCTTTCCCGACATCGCCTTTCCGATGGTGACGGTGACCGTGCCGCAGCCCGGCGCGTCGCCGAGCCAGCTCGAGACCGAAGTGACGCGCCGCATCGAGGACCAGGTGGCGACGCTCAACGGCGTCAAGCGCGTGACCTCGAGCGTGAGCGAGGGCGCGAGCACCACGGCGATCGAGTTCCGACTGGAAACCGATCTCGCCACCGCCCTCGACGACACGCGCGCCGCGGTGAGCCGGATCCGCTCGGACCTGCCGCAGGACATCCAGGAACCGATCATCAACAAGGTCGACATCGGCGGCTCGCTGCTGACCTATGCGGTGGCGTCCGACCGCATGGGCGTCGACGAGCTCAGCTGGTTCGTCGACCGCGAGGTGACCCGCGCGATGTTCGGCGTCGCCGGCGTGGCGAAGGTGTCGCGTGCCGGCGGCGTGGAGCGGCAGATCCGCGTCGATCTCGACCCGGACGCGCTGCAGGCCTATGGCGTCACCGCGGGCGAGATCAGCCAGCAGATCGCGGCGAGTCAGGTCGAGCGCCCGGGCGGCCGCGCCGAGCTCGATGCCTCGCAGCAGGTCATCCGCACGCTGGGCACCGTCGGCAGCGCCGCGCAGCTGCAGGACTTCTCGATCGCCCTGCGCGACGGCCGCGCGGTGCGGCTGGGCACGCTCGCGCGCATCAGCGACGGCGCGGCCGATCCGTCGCAGGTCGCGCTGCTCGACGGCAAGCCCGTGGTCTCGTTCGCCATCTCGCGCACGCGTGGCTCGTCCGAGCTCGAAGTGGCCGAGGGCGTGCGCGCGAAGATCGCCGAGCTCGAGGCCGCGCATCCGGGCACGAAGTTCCGGCTGGTGACGGCGATGGTGGAGGAAGCCGAGCGCTCCTACGACTCGTCGATGACCATGCTCTGGGAAGGCGCGCTGCTCGCGCTGCTGGTGGTCTGGGCCTTCCTGCGCGACTGGCGCGCGACGTGGATCAGCGCGGTCGCGCTGCCGCTGTCGATCATCCCGACGTTCGCGGTGATGTACTTCTTCGGCTTCACGCTGAACCTGATCACGCTGCTTGCGCTGTCGGTGGTCGTGGGCATCCTGGTCGACGACGCGATCGTCGAGATCGAGAACATCGTGCGCCACCTGCGCATGGGCAAGACCCCGCTGGAAGCCGCGCGCGAGGCGGCCGACGAGATCGGCGTCGCGGTGATCGCCACCTCCCTCACGCTCGCCGCGGTGTTCATCCCGGTGGCCTTCATGCCGGGCATCCCCGGCAAGTTCTTCCGCGAGTTCGGCTGGACGGCGGCCGCCGCGGTGCTGTTCTCGCTGCTGGTCGCGCGGCTGCTCACGCCCATGATCGCGGCCTACCAGCTCAAGGGCGGCGGGCACGAGGAGAAGGAGGGCCCGCTGATGAAGCGCTACCTCGGACTCGTCGACGCCGCATTGCGCCGCCGCTGGATCACGCTGCTCGGCGCGACGCTGTTCTTCGCCGGCTCGATGTGGCTCGTGAAGTACATCCCGGCGACCTTCATCCCGTTCTCCGACCTCGGCCGCAGCAACCTCTCGATCGAGCTCCCACCGGGCACGCCGATCGAGGAGACCGTGCGCGTGGCGGAGGCCGCGCGCGCCCGGCTCGAGGCGATCCCCGAGCTCACGCAGGTCTACACGGTGATCGGCTCGGCGCTGGACCTCGGCGATCCGGGCAAGTCCGGCCCGGGTGAGGCGCGCACGGCCACGCTCGTGCTCGACTGGGGCCATGCCGAGGATCGCGGGCGCGACCAGAAGCAGCTCGAGCGCGATGCACGTGCGCGCCTGATGGACCTGCCCGGCGTGCGCGTGAGCTACCTCTCGACCGAGCCCGGCGAGGTGATGCAGCTCGTGCTCGCCGGCGACGATCCGCAGCAGCTGCAGGAGGCGGCGGATTCGCTGGGCCGCGAGCTTCGCACCATCAAGGGCCTGGGCAGCGTGAGCTCCTCGGCCTCGCTGCTGCGGCCCGAGCTGGTGATCGTGCCCGACCCCGCGCGCGCGGCGGACCTCGGCGTGTCCACCACCGCGATCGCCGAAGCCGCGCGCATCGCCACCAGCGGCGACTACACGCAACGCCTGGCCAAGCTCAACCTGCCCGAGCGGCAGATCCCGATCCGCGTGGGGTTCGCCGAGGCGGACCTCTCGGATCCCGCGCTGATCGGCCAGCTGCGCGTGCCCGGCGCCAACGGGCCGGTGCCGCTCGCGGCGGTGGCCGACATCACGCAGGCGAGCGGGCCGTCGGTGATCTCGCGCTACCAGCGCCAGCGCAACGTCACGTTCACCGCCGAGCTCAACGGGCGTCCGCTGGGCGACGTGATGAACGAGGTCAACCAGCTCGCGACAGTGAAGAACCCGCCGCCGGGCGTGAGCTTCCTCAATGCCGGCGATGCCGAGATCTTCGTCGAGCTGTTCGTCGGCTTCCTACTGGCGATGGCGGCGGGGCTGGTGTGCATCTACATGGTGCTGCTGCTGCTGTTCAACCACGCGCTGCAGCCGCTCACCATCCTCTCGGCGGTGCCGCTGTGCGCGGGCGGCGCGTTCGGCGCGCTGCTGATCACCCAGCACATGCTCTCGCTGCCGGCACTGATCGGCCTGCTGATGCTGATCGGCATCGCGACCAAGAACTCGATCCTGCTGGTCGACTACGCGGTGATCGCCGAGGACGAGATGGGCATGAGCCAGCACGATGCGCTGGTCGATGCCTGCCGAAAGCGCGCGCGTCCGGTGGTGATGACCTCGCTCGCGATGGGCGCCGGCATGCTGCCGATCGCGCTCGGCTTCTCGGGTGATTCGAGCTTCCGCGCGCCGATGGCGGTGGCGGTGATCGGCGGGCTGTTCACGTCGACGCTGCTCAGCCTGATCGTGATCCCGGCGGCGTACACCGTGGTCGACGACGTGGGCGCGTGGATGCGCCGCAAGCTGCGGCGCGGCAAGGCGGACGTTCCGTCCCCGGCCGCATCGAACTGAGTCGGCGCCCGGCCGGAGCCGGGCGCCGCGCACAGGTCAGGCCGCGGTGCCGCCGTCGCGGTCCTTGCGGAAGCGGCCGAAGAGCCAGCGACCGGCCGCCGCGAGCCCCAGGGCCAGCGGCAGCAGCAGCTTCTTGAGGCCGAGCAGGAGCACGCCGAGCTTGGCGAACAGCCCGGTCTTGGCCGCGAGGCCGCCGCCGACGAGCGCCGCCAGGCCGTAGGCCGCGACCTTGTCGGTGGATTCGTTGAAGTCCGCGTAGCGCGCGCCCGGCTCGAACTCCACGCGCGGGATGAGCGTGGCCATGCCGCCGCGCACGCGCTCGAGGTCGGCCATGCGGGCGACGGCATTGAGGCTCAGGTAGCCCTCGCGACCGAGCACGCGGATGTCGTAGTTGAGCGTATTGCCCTTGCTGCCCTCGAAGGCGAGTTCCTTGGCCCAGTGCAGCTTCTTCGTCGCGGCGTCGTATCGCGGCGGCACGGCCCAGCCGACGAGCTCGACCTTCTCGTAGCCGGCCTCCGCGCGCGCCTCGTTCTCGGCGCTGGCCTCGCTCTTCATGTCGGCGAGCATGGCCTCGTAGTCGATCTCGGCGGCGTCCTCGTCGGAGACATGCCCGTCGGTGGAATGCGTCACCACCACCGCCCAGCTCGCGTCGTCCTCCAGCGCGGGCTCGCGCGGCACGACGAGACCGATGACCTCGTCGTCGGGTGGATTCCCCCACAGCTCTTCCAGCACGCGTCGGGCATCGGCCTTCTCCAGGTAGCGGAAGTCCGATCCGAGCTGGATCGTCGCCTTCGCGTCCGGAATCGCCGCGGTGCCTTCGCGGAAATTGAGCGTGCGCACGAAGGCGCGGGTCTTCTCACGCATCGTCGCCTCGTCCGGCGCCTGCGCGAGCACGGTCGGCCCCACGGCCAGCAGGCCGAGGAGCATCCATTTCATCGACATCGGTAGTCCCCTTCGGGCGTCCCCACGCCCGGTGGCGGAATTCTACGCGGCGATCAGCTGCGCAGCCCCACGCCGCGCTTGAGCAGCCACAGCCCGAGCGCGCCGAGCGCCACCACGAAGGCGAGCATCAGCGCATACGCCGTGGCGAGCGGGACGTCGCTCGTGCCGAGCAGGCCGTAGCGGAAGGCATTGACCATGTAGAAGATCGGATTGAGATGCGTCGCGGCTTCCGCCCAGTCCGGCAGCAGCTTGACCGAATAGAACACGCCGCCGAGGTACGTGAGCGGCGTCAGGATGAAGGTCGGCACGATCGCGATGTCGTCGAACTTCTTCGCATATACCGCGTTGACGAAGCCTGCGAGCGCGAAGATCGTCGCACCCAGCAGCACGGTGGTGAACGTGACGACCGGATGCGGGATGCGCACGTCGGTGAACAGCATCGCGATCGCGAGCACGATCGCGCCGACCATCAGGCCGCGCAGCACCGCGCCGGCGACGTAGCCGAGCAGGATCACCCAGTTCGGCATCGGGCTGACCAGCAGCTCCTCGACGTGGCGGCCGAATTTCGCGCCGAAGAAGCTCGAGGAGATGTTGCCGTAGGCGTTCTGGATCACCGACATCATCACCAGGCCGGGCACGATGAAGTCCATGTAGCGGATGCCGTCCATCTCGCCCACGCGCGAGCCGATCAGCCCGCCGAAGATGAGGAAGTAGAGCGTCATCGTGATCGCCGGCGGCACCAGCGTCTGGCCCCAGATGCGCAGGATCCGGCGGACCTCGCGGCGCACGATGGTGCCGAGCGCGACGAGGTGGTGCGAAGAGGTGGTCGGCGTGTTCATCGGGGTGCTCATACGGCGGCCGTCCCGGCGTTCTCGCCGGTCAGCTTCACGAAGAGTTCTTCCAGGCGGTTGGACTTGGTGCGCATCGAGCGCACGCGGATGCCGGCGGCGCCGAGCGCGGAGAAGACGCGGTTGAGGTCCATCGCGCGCGGCATCTCCACGTCCAGCGTGTGGTCGTCGGCCGCGGTGATCGTCATGCCCTCGATGTGCGGCAGCGTGGCCGGCAGCAGGCCGTCGATGTCGAGCAGGAATCCTTCGACGTCGAGTTTGGCGAGCAGTGTCCTCATCGGGCCCTGCTCGACGATGCGCCCGCGGTCGATGATCGCGACGTTGCGGCACAGGCTCTCCGCTTCCTCGAGGTAGTGCGTGGTGAGGATGATCGTGGTGCCGCTCGCGTTGATCTCCTTGAGCGTCTTCCACATGCCGCGGCGGATCTCGATGTCGACGCCCGCCGTCGGTTCGTCGAGGATCAGCAGGCGCGGCGCGGTCATCATCGCGCGGGCGATCATCAGGCGGCGCTTCATGCCGCCCGAGAGCGTCCGGCTCATCGCGTCGCGTTTCTCCCACAGCTGCGCGCGGCGCAGCTCGACTTCCGCGCGCTCGAGCGCCTCGGCCCGCGGCACGCCGTAGAAGCCGGCGTAGTTCACCACGATGTCGAGCGGCTTCTCGAACATGTTGAAGTTGATTTCCTGCGGCACCAGCCCGATCTGGCGCATGGCGCTCGCGCGGTCGCGCTGCAGGTCGATGCCGTGCACGTGCACGCTGCCCGCGGTGAGGTTCACCAGCGAGCTCACGATGCCGATCAGCGTCGACTTGCCGGCGCCGTTCGGGCCCAGCAGGGCGAAGAAGTCGCCCGGCATCACGTCGAGCGAGACGCCTTTGAGCGCCTCGACGCGGCCTTCGTAGGTCTTGCGCAGGTCGCGCACGGACAGGGCCGGAACGCCGGCGGTCGTCGCAGCGGGATCGATCATCGAGGGAGAACCTGGCCGCGGGTCGGGCGGCGAGCCGCTAGTATAGGCAGCCCCTCGCGCGCGCCTGCGCGCACGCAGCGTTCCAGCGGCCGCGCGCCGCGGACTGTCAGGAATCCCGCTTGGCCATCGTCCAGTTCCCGCTCAAGCTCGTCTCGCGCCGCATGCTGGCGCCGGGCATCGGCCATTACGCCTTCGTACGCGAGGATGGCCAGCCGCTCGATTTCATCCCCGGGCAGTTCATCCAGGTGCACTTCGCCTATGCCGACGGCACGGCGACCAAGCGCAGCTATTCGCTCGCGACGATCCACGACCATGCGATCGGCCCGGGCGAGGCGGTGGAGATCGCGGTGAGCTACGTGCCCGGCGGCGCGGCGACCGCGCTGTTCGAGGGCCTCGAGATCGGCGGGACCGTGAACGCGAGCGGGCCGTACGGGCGCTTCTGCCTGATGCCGCAGGACGCGAATCGTCGCTACCTGCTCATCGCCACGGGCACGGGCGTGACGCCCTACCGCTCGATGCTGCCCGAGCTCGCGCGGCTGATCGGCGAGCGCGGCATCGAGGTGGTGCTGCTGTTCGGCGCCCGCACGCCCGCCGAGCTGCTCTACGGCGAGGAGTTCCGCGCCTTCGCCGAGGCGCATCCGGCCCACTTCCGCTTCGTGCCGTGCTTCTCGCGCGAGCTGCCCGCGCCGGGCACGCCGCATGCCCATCGCGATGTGCGCCACGGCTACGTGCAGCAGTTCCTGGACGAGTTCACGCCCGATCCGGCGAATGACATCGCCTATCTCTGCGGCAATCCGAACATGGTCGACGCGGCGTTCGAGGCGCTGAAGGCCTTCGGCCTGCCGCCGGCGCAGATCCGCCGCGAGAAGTACGTCAGCAGCAAGTAGGTCCCGACGCGTAGCGTTTGCGAGGCGCCCGCCCACATGACGTCGCGGGCTGTAAAGAATGCTTGACAGGCTCCCGGCCGCTGCCTATCGTCGCTGTCAAGTTTATTTGACAGCCGCCATGACCCTGCGCTCCGAGCCGCTCGCCCTTGTCGCCATGCTCCTGCTGCTCGGGGCGATGGCCCTGAAGCGCCTGTCGCCGGACGTGCCGCCGGGCCTGCGCTGGGCAGCCGTCGCCGTAGCCCTCGCGCTCACGGTCTATTCGCTGCTGCTGTGGCGGCGCGAGCAGGCGGAGGATCCGGCCACGCGCGCGGTGAGCCGCCGCTACCTGCGCGAATCGCTGCCGGCGATGCTCGCCTATGTCGGCGTGCTGATGCTCTCGGTCTGGCTGCTCAAGCGTGTCGACGCGGTCGGCCTGCGCGCGGTGGTCGCGCTGCTGCCCGCACTGCCGATCGCGATCGCACTGCGTGCCACCGCCCGCTACATCCGCGACCTCGACGAGTTGCAGCGCCGCATCGAGCTCGAGGCGCTCGCGCTGGGCAGCGTCGCCACCGGCTTCGGCTACATGACGGGCGGCTTCCTGCAGGGCGCGAAGGTGATCGAGATCTCCGCCGCCGGTGCGATGTTCTGGATGTTCCCGTTGCTGTGCATCGGCTACGGCATCGCCAGGTGCGTCGTGGCGCGGCGGTACCGCTGAGCATGGAGAGCCGGGTGCGCGAGCTGCGCGAGGGCGCGGGCTGGTCGCAGGGCGAGCTCGCCGAGCGGCTCGCCGTCTCGCGGCAGACCGTCAATGCGATCGAGACCGGCAAGTACGACCCGAGCCTGCCCCTCGCCTTCCGCATCGCGCGCCTGTTCGGCCGCCCGATCGAGGCGATCTTCCTTCCCGGAGACGACGCATGAACCTGTTCCCGCGTGATCCCGCCGCCCGCCGCGCGCTCGCGCTCGGTGCCGCCCTCGCCGCCGCAGCGCTCGCCGCCACCGCCGTCTTCGACCTGCCCGCACTCACGGGCGCCGTGCTGCCCGGGGTCTGGGTCGTCCTGCAGGCCGGTGGCCGTCGCGCCCGGCCCGCCTGCGCAGGCACGCCGCCGGCGCGGGCCTAGGCCGACCGGCACGGGCGGCGTTCCGCCCGGCACGTCCACGCTCCGCACCTGCGGACCTCTTCTCCGCTCCACTTTCGTCGGATGGATCCCATGCAACGACTTCGCCTTCCCGTCCTCGCGCTCGCGATCGCCGCCGGCCTCGCGGGTTGCGACGGGGCGCGCGGCCCGGCCGCACGCCCCGAGGGCGACGCGGCCGTGCGCCGCGTCGGCCGCATCGACTTCGAGCCCTGTGCGCTCTCGGGCGCCTTCGCCACCCAGACCGTCAACGGCATGTGCGGCACGCTCCGGGTGCCCGAGGATCCCGAAAAGCCGCGCGGCCGCATGCTCGACCTGCGCATCGCCTGGCTTCAGGCCGGCGACAAGGGCGAGCCGGCGCCCGACCCGGTGTTCTTCCTCGCGGGCGGGCCCGGGCAGGCGGCGACCGAGCATGCGGCGGGCGTCGCACAGGGCCTGCGCGAGGTGCTCAAGACGCGCCATGTCTTCCTCATCGACCAGCGCGGCACCGGGCAGTCGGCGCCGCTCAGCTGCCCCGAGGGCCTGGAGAAGCGGTTCGAGGCGCGCATCGACGTTGCCGCGGTGGGTGAGTACGCCGGGCTGTGCGCGAAGGCGCAGAAGAACGATCCGCGGCTGTTCACCACCACGCAGGCGGTCGCCGACCTCGATGCCGTGCGCCGCGCGCTCGGCGTCGAGAAGGTCAACCTGGTCGGCGTTTCCTACGGCACGCGCGTGGCGCAGCAGTACGCGCGGCGCCATCCACGGGCCACGCGCACCCTCGTGCTCGACGGCGTGGTGCCGAACGACCTCGTCACCGGCGGCGAGTTCGCGCGCACGTTCGAGCGCACGCTCGAGCTGCGCGACCGCGCCTGCGCAAGGGAGGCGACCTGCACGAAGCGCTACCCGCGCGACCTGCGCGCGCAGCTCATGCAGATCAAGCAGCGTCTCGCCGCGAGCCCGATAGAGGTCGAGTTCCGGCATCCGGCCACGGGCGCCGCCGAGCGCGAGACGCTCACGCCGCAGGCGGTGGTGAGCATCACGCAGATGCTGTCCTACATGCCGCATGCGGCGGCGCTGCTGCCGGTGGTGATCGACGAGGCCGCGCAGGGGCGCTACGGCCCGCTCGCCTCGCTTGCGGCGATGGGCGGCGAGTCGATGACCGGCAGCATGAACCGCGGCATGCAGTGGTCGGTGATCTGCGCCGAGGACGCCGACCGCTACGTGCCGGACCCGAAGGATGCGGGCACCGCGCTCGGCGACGAGATGTCGTCGATGTTCTTCTCGGCCTGCAGCGCCTGGCCGCGCGGCACGCGACCGGCCGATTTCACCGCACCGTTGCGTACCGGCGTGCCGGCGCTGCTGATGTCCGGCGAGCTCGATCCCGTCACGCCGCCCGAGTACGCCGCGCGCGTCGCGGCCGCGCTGCCGAACGCACGCGCGGTCGTGCTGCGCGGGCAGGGCCACGGCGTGTTCGCCACCGGCTGCATGCCCAAGCTCGTCGGCCAGTTCATCGAGAGCGCGAATGCGAAGTCGCTCGACGTGAAGTGCCTGGCGAGCGTCGCGCCGATCCCCCCCTTCACCAGCTTCAACGGCTGGGAGCCGTGAGCCCATGATCACCGCACGCAGCCTGCACAAGGCATTCAAGACCAAGACCGGCACCGTGAAGGCGGTGGACGGCGTCGACTTCGAGGCCTTCGATGGCCAGATCACCGGCCTGCTCGGCCCGAACGGCGCCGGCAAGACCACCACGCTGCGCATGCTGTACACACTGATGCGCCCCGACAGCGGGCAGGTGCTCGTCGACGGCGTCGACGCGGCGCGCGAGCCCGAAAAGGTACGACGCGCGCTCGGCGTGCTGCCCGATGCGCGCGGCGTCTACAAGCGCCTGACCGCGCGCGAGAACATCGCCTACTTCGGCGAGCTGCACGGGCTCTCCGCGCAGCAGATCGCGCAGCGCACGCAGGTGCTCGCCGGCGCACTGCAGATGGAGGACATCCTCGACCGGCAAACCGAAGGTTTCAGCCAGGGCCAGCGCACCAAGACCGCGATCGCCCGCGCGCTGGTGCACGATCCGAAGAACGTGATCCTCGACGAGCCCACCAATGGCCTCGACGTGATGACCACGCGCGCGATGCGCGGCTTTCTGCAGCAACTGAAGGCCGAAGGGCGCTGCGTGATCTTCTCGAGCCACATCATGCAGGAGGTCGCCGCGCTGTGTGACCGCATCGTCATCATCGCCAAGGGCCAGGTGGTGGCCGCCGGCACCGCCGACGAGCTGCGCGCGCGCATGGGCGAGGACAACCTCGAGGACGCCTTCGTCAAGGCGATCGGCTCGGAAGAGGGACTGCACGCATGAAGACCGGAATCCTCGCCACCGTCTGGGCGGTGATGCGCAAGGAACTGCGCGACATCTCGCGCGATCGCCGCACGCTCGCGCTCGCGCTGCTGCTGGGGCCGTTGATCTATCCGATCCTGATGATCGGGGTGGGCTCGATGGCCGAGCGCCGCGCCAAGACCGAGCTCGATCGCGTGCTCGAGATCCCCGTCGAAGGCCTCGAGCGCGCGCCGAATCTGGTCGCCTACCTCGCCTCGCAGGGCATCCGCGCGAAGAAGGCGCCGGCCGATCTCGACGCGGCGGTCGCGCGCGAGGCGGAGGACGTCGGCCTGCGCATCGATGCCGACTATGCCGACGACTGGCGCGCCGGCCGGCCCGCGGTCGTCGAGATCGTCGCCGACAGCACGCGTCGCAATGCGGAGATCCCGATCGCGCGCGTGCGCGCGGCGCTCGGCGGCTATCGCGACCAGGTCGGTGCGTTGCGCCTGCTCGCACGCGGCATCGATCCGTCGGTGACGCGCGCGCTCGCGGTCGGCGACCGTGACGTCGCCAGCGAGGATGCCAAGCGTGGGCAGCTGCTCGCCGCGCTGCTGCCCTACCTGCTGATCCTGAGCTCGTTCCTCGGCGGCGCCTACCTGATCCTCGACGCCACCGCGGGCGAGCGCGAACGGCAGTCGCTCGAGCCGCTGCTCGCCACGCCGGCGGCCCGCGGCGCGGTGGTGTCCGGCAAGATCGCCGCGGCCTGCGCGCTCGGCCTGCTGTCGCTGCTGCTCACGCTGCTCGCGTTCAAGCTCAGCGCGCAGCTGTCGTCGAGCGCCCGCATGCTCGATGTGAGCGCGCTCGCGATCGGGAAGATGCTCGTGGTGCTCGTGCCGATGCTCTTGATCGGCACGTCGCTGCTCACCTTCCTCGCGGCGTCGGCCAAGAGCATGAAGGAGGCGCAGAGCCACATGACGTGGCTGATGCTGCTGCCGATGATCCCGTCGATCATGCTGATGGTGAACCCGATCAAGTCGCAGGCCTGGCAGTTCGCGGTGCCGTTCCTGGCGCAGAACCAGATGATCATGAAGATCGTGCGCGCCGAGGCGATCGACGCGCAGACGTGGGCGATCTACTTCGCCGCCGGGCTCGGCCTCGCACTGGTGCTGTGGTTCGCGGCGGTGCGTCGCTACCACCAGGAGCGCCTGGCGATCGCCGGCTGAGCTTCACGCGGCGGCCACGCCGCCTGCGAGCAGTTGAACGGAGGCCGGTTCCGCCGGCCTCTTTTCACGTCCGGGCGGCGCGGACGACGGGAGCATGGCGGCGTCGATCCGGAGACCCGTCATGCGCAGCATCCTCGCCACCCTCAAGTCCGAACACGATCTGCTGCGCGAGCTGTTCGCGCAGATGAACGCCACCACCGACCGCGCCGAGAAGACGCGGGCCTCGCTGCTCGAGCAGATCGAGGCCGCGCTGGTGCCCCATGCGAAGTGGGAGGAGCTGGTCTTCTACCCGGCCTTCGAAAGCCGTGCGAGCCACGAGCAGAAGCTGCTCTACGCGGCCGCGATGCAGGAGCATCGTGCGGTCGAGCAGAGCGTGCTGCCCGACCTCAAGGCGTCGAGCGTCGACAGCCGCCAGTTCGCCGGTTCGGCGAAGGTGATGGGCGAGCTGCTCGACCACCATGCGCGCGAGGAGGAGGAGCAGATGTTCTCGCTGATGCGCGAGCTGTTTACCGCGCAGGAGCTCGCCGAGATGGACGAGCAGTACGCCGAGTGGAAGACGTCGGGCATGGGCGAGGGCGTTACCCTGCACGCCAAGCTCAAGACCGCGGCGGCGTCGATCTTCCGCGTGCCGGGCGCGCCCGGCTGAGGCGACGATCGGAGCGTGGCGCCGCGCGCATGCTGAATCGGCAGCGCGGCGCGATAGCGCTGCATCGCTCGGAGCAGCACGTCGTGTTGACCTCGATCGGGTGACGCAGGGCTGCTTCATCCGCGGCGGATGCCGACGTCGCCGGAGCATCTGCGGGTAATCGGCGGTAGCTGCAACATTCCGGCATCGTCCGAAAACGAAAAACGCCCGGCTTGCGCCGGGCGTTTCGTCGTCCTGCCGCGGCGATCAGGTGCCGGGGCTGAACGAGATGGTGCGGCGTACCGTCTGCGGCGAATCGATCGGCGCGAAGCGCCAGCGCTTGACGGCGCTGAGCGCGGCGCGGTCGAAGACGCGCGGCGGGGTGGCGCGGACCACGCGGGCGGCGGAGACGAGGCCTGACGTGTCGACGGTGAACTCCACCTGCACCTCGCCCGACTGCGCGTTGCGCAGCGCCTCGGACGGGAAGTCCGGCGCCGGCGTGGACAGTGCTCGCAGCTCGCTCGCGACCGCCGGGGCGGCGGGACGCGCCGGCGCCTGCTGCTGGGCCGTGCGCTGGGCGGCGGCCTGCTCGGCGGCGCGACGCTCGGCGGCC
>NZ_BAAGTR010000011.1:0-988 GCF_054781815.1 Lysobacter humi (ex Lee et al. 2017)
CCCCGCAGACGCTGCCGGAGTGCAAGAACGAGCGTAACCGCCGCACCGAGCTCAACGTCCAGAACTCGTAAGGCATCACCGCTCCGCTGTACACGAAGCCCGGCATCTCGCCGGGCTTCGTCTAACGGCACGCCGTTCGTCGGAAGCCGTGTGTTAAGCCTTGTTAACAAATACGGCCGGTCGTGCAATGATTCAGGCCGGCCTGTTCAGGACCGTCCTGGCCGCCACTGACTTCGAGGAGTTCCAATGAAGATCCGCATGCTGAGCACCGCCCTGCTCGCCGGCCTGGCGTTCGCCCAGGTCGCCGGCGCCCAGGAGTTCGACGACCGCTGGTACCTGACCGGCTCGACCGGTTTCAACCTTCAGGACGCCGATCGCCAGACCAACAACGCGCCGTTCGTCGCGCTCGGCGCAGGCAAGATGGTGAGCCCGAACTGGTCGCTCGACGTCCAGCTCGACTACCAGAACCCGCGCTTCACCGCGAACCAGGATCTCTGGTGGAGCCAGTACGGCATCTCCGTCGACGCGCGCCGCCACTTCATGGCCGAGGGCCGCAACTGGAATCCGTACATCGTCCTCGGTGCAGGCGCACAGCGCGTCGAGGAAGAGTTCAACGCCTTCCCGAGCCCGAACTCGCCTGGCGAGCGTGAGGACACGGCGTTCGCCGGCAAGATCGGCGCGGGCATCCAGTCGAACGCGGGTCCGATCCGCGTTCGCACCGAGCTGGCCTACCGCCTCGTCGCGGACGACTCCAGCATCGCCAACCCGGAAGAAGACTGGTTCGGCGACCTGCTGGCCTCGGTCGGTGTCGTCTTCCCGCTGGGCCCGGAGGCCGTCGAGGCTCCGCCGGCCGCCCCGGCCCCGACGTGCGCCGACAAGGACGACGACGGTGACGGCGTCAACAACTGCGACGACAAGTGCCCGGGTTCGCAGGCGGGCCAGGCGATCGGTCCGGACGGCTGCCCGGTGCCGGTGACGATCGACCTGC